>CBFHPF010000011.1:0-22073 GCA_965657665.1 Alphaproteobacteria bacterium
CTGAAAACCGCTCTCGGCCAAGGCTGAAGCGGACCATTAAGTGAGGCTTAGTGATGGATATTAAAGCATCGGAAATTTCTTCCATTCTCAAAGAACAAATCAAAGGGTTTGACCAAAAGTCGGAAGTCTCCGAAATCGGTCAGGTTCTCTCCGTCGGTGACGGTATTGCCCGTATTTACGGCCTCGACAATGTGCAGGCCGGTGAAATGGTTGAGTTCCCGGGCGGTATTCGCGGCATGGCGTTGAACCTTGAAGAAGACAATGTCGGTGCCGTGGTTTTCGGTTCTGACCGTGATATCCGTGAAGGTGACACAGTCAAGCGGACCGGTGACATTGTGTCTGTGCCGGTCGGTAAAGGCCTGCTGGGGCGTGTTGTTGACCCGCTGGGTAACCCGTTGGATGGCAAAGGCCCGATTGAAGCTGCAGCTACCATGAAAGTAGACGTCAAAGCGCCGGGCATTATTCCGCGTAAATCAGTACACGAGCCGATGCAAACCGGCTTGAAAGCGATTGATGCGCTTATTCCGGTCGGTCGTGGTCAGCGCGAATTGATTATTGGTGACCGCCAAACCGGCAAGACCGCAGTCGCGATTGATGCGATTTTGAACCAAAAAGCGATTAATGAAGGCGATGATGAGAGCGCCAAGCTGTATTGCGTTTACGTTGCTATCGGTCAAAAGCGTTCGACTGTGGCGCAAATTGTGAAAACGCTGGAAGAAAACGATGCGATGAAATATTCCATCGTTGTCGCCGCGACCGCCTCTGAAGCGGCCCCGCTGCAATTCCTCGCGCCGTTTACCGGTTGCACCATGGCGGAATATTTCCGCGATAATGGCATGCATGCGATGATTACGTATGATGACTTGTCGAAACAGGCCGTTGCGTATCGTCAAATGTCACTGCTGCTGCGCCGCCCGCCGGGCCGTGAAGCGTATCCGGGTGATGTTTTCTTCTTGCACTCTCGTTTGCTGGAACGCGCTGCCAAGCTGAATGATGATTTCGGTGCCGGTTCTATGACCGCGCTGCCTATCATTGAAACACAAGCCAATGACGTATCGGCTTATATTCCGACCAATGTGATTTCCATTACAGATGGCCAGATCTTCCTTGAAACAGATTTGTTCTATCAAGGTATTCGTCCAGCGGTGAATGTCGGTCTGTCTGTGTCGCGTGTGGGCTCTTCGGCGCAAATTAAAGCGATGAAGCAGGTTGCCGGTAAGATTAAGGGTGAGCTGGCGCAGTATCGTGAGATGGCTGCTTTTGCCCAGTTCGGTTCTGACCTTGATGCCTCGACCCAGCAATTGCTGCGCCGCGGTGAGCGTCTGACTGAGCTGCTGAAGCAAGGCCAGTTCTCGCCGCTTAAAGTGGAAGAGCAGGTTGTGGTGATTTATGCTGGTGTGAACGGCTATCTCGATGCCATTGAAACCAACCGCGTCGGTGCTTTTGAGCAAGGCCTATTGGAAACCGTGCATGGCAGCCACAGCGCCATTCTCGAAAGTATTCGTGAAGAAAAAGCACTGTCTGACAACACTGAAGCGGCCTTGAAAAAAGCCGTTGAAGATTTCGCCGCCAGCTTTGCGTAAGCCGGTTTTGACAATAGAGGGCCGATAAATGGCATCTTTGAAAGAACTCCGTAATCGCATTGCCAGTGTGCAAGCGACGCAGAAAATTACCCGTGCCATGCAAATGGTGGCGGCGTCAAAACTGCGCCGTGCTCAAGAAGCTGCCGAAGCAGCGCGCCCTTATGCTGATCGCATGGGTGCCGTGCTGTCTAATTTGGCGGCCGGCATTACTGATGCGGAAAGCGCGCCGAAACTGCTGGCCGGTACCGGTGCGGACAATACTCATCTTCTCATCGTTGCAACGGCTGAGCGTGGCCTGTGCGGCGGTTTCAATTCATCGATTGCCCGTTTGGCCCGCGAAGACGCCCGCCGTCTGCTGGCGGAAGGCAAGACAGTGCAAATTCTGTGCGTTGGCCGCAAAGGCTATGACGTGCTGAAGCGTGACTTTGACAAGGAATTGCTGGAGCCGATTTCTTATCAAGGCATGAAAAGCATCGGCTTTGCCCAAGCGCAAGAAGTAGCCGACCAGGTTTTGGCTGATTTTGACGGCGGCAAGTTTGATGTGTGCACGCTGTATTATTCAAAATTCGAAAATGTCATCACCCAAGTGCCGACCGGATTGCAAATCATTCCGGCCAGCCTTGAAGCGGAAGACGGCGCGGAAGATTTGAGCGAGGCCCTGCAAGGTGCCGCTTATGATTATGAGCCGGAAGAAAATGATATTTTGGACGCGCTTTTGCCGCGCAATATTGCGGTACAAATTTTGCGTGCCCTTTTGGAAAATGCCGCCAGTGAGCAAGGCGCGCGCATGTCCGCTATGGATAATGCGACCCGCAATGCCGGCGATATGATCGACAGCCTGTCCATTACTTATAACCGGTCGCGTCAGGCACAAATTACCAAAGAATTGATTGAAATCATCTCCGGCGCAGAAGCGCTTTAGGAACGATAGAGCACGAGGACAAGATTATGGCAGAGCAGAAAACAGTAGGCACAGGCAAAATCGCCCAAGTTATTGGTGCCGTGGTAGACGTGCAGTTTGACGGTGAATTGCCGGAAATTCTGAACGCGCTGGAAACTCAAAACGGCGATATCCGTTTGGTTTTGGAAGTGGCACAGCATTTGGGCGAGCGCACGGTTCGTACCATTGCGATGGACTCATCTGAAGGTCTGGTTCGCGGCCAAGAAGTAAAAGATACCGGCGCGCCGATTTCCGTACCTGTCGGCGAAGCCACTTTGGGCCGTATCATTAACGTTATCGGTGAGCCGGTTGATGAAGCCGGTCCGGTTGAAGCGACAGAAACCCGTGCCATTCACCAAGAAGCGCCGGAATTTGTTGAGCAGTCAACTGAATCCGAGCTGCTGGTGACCGGTATTAAGGTTGTGGACCTGCTGGCCCCATATGCCAAAGGCGGTAAGATTGGCCTGTTTGGCGGTGCCGGTGTTGGTAAAACCGTTTTGATTATGGAACTGATTAACAATGTGGCGAAAGCGCATGGTGGCTACTCAGTATTTGCCGGTGTTGGCGAACGTACCCGTGAAGGTAATGACCTTTACTGGGAAATGATTGAATCCGGTGTGAACATTGAAAAAGGCGGCGCAGGTTCAAAATGTGCGCTGGTTTATGGTCAAATGAACGAGCCTCCCGGCGCGCGCGCCCGTGTCGCTCTGACCGGTCTGACAGTAGCGGAAAACTTCCGCGATGAGGGTCAGGACGTTTTGTTCTTTGTCGATAATATCTTCCGCTTCACCCAAGCTGGTTCAGAAGTGTCAGCTTTGTTGGGTCGTATCCCGTCTGCTGTGGGCTATCAGCCGACATTGGCGACGGATATGGGCTCACTGCAAGAGCGCATTACCACGACAACCAAAGGGTCAATTACGTCAGTGCAGGCGATTTATGTGCCGGCTGATGACTTGACTGACCCGGCCCCGGCCGCTTCTTTTGCCCATTTGGATGCGACAACAGTTCTGTCGCGTGCCATTTCGGAAAAAGGTATTTATCCGGCTGTGGACCCGTTGGACTCTACCAGCCGTATTCTGGAGCCGCGTGTTGTCGGTGACGAGCATTATCAAGTGGCTCGTGAAGTACAAGAAATTCTGCAGAAATATAAATCTCTGCAAGACATCATCGCCATTTTGGGCATGGACGAATTGTCAGAAGAAGACAAATTGGTCGTGTCTCGCGCGCGTAAGATTGAGCGTTTCTTGTCTCAGCCGTTCCATGTTGCTGAAATCTTCACCGGTTCGCCGGGTGTGCTGGTTGATCTGGCCGACACCATTAAAGGCTTTAAAGGTCTGTGCGCAGGTGATTATGACCATTTGCCGGAAGCGGCTTTCTATATGGTCGGCACGATTGAAGACGCAATTGCAAAAGCCGAGGCGATGGCGGCAGAAGCTGCTTAACCTTAGCCATTAGCTAGGCTTAGATAAGGATTTAACATGGCAGATAAGCTGCAATTTGATCTGGTCAGTCCGGAAAAGCTGGTTTACTCGGCTGAAGTCGACGCGGTACAAATTCCGGGCGAAGAAGGTGATTTCGGTGTGCTGCCAAATCACAGCCCGGTCATGGCTATGATCCGCCGTGGCACTTTGATTGTCGAGAATGACGGCGAAACACAAAGTTTCGATTTGTCAGGCGGTTTTGCTGATGTGACGCCGCAAGGTGTTACTGTGCTGGCTGAATCTATTGGTGATGAAGCCGCCGAGGATGGCGAATAAGCACCGCTTATCTAAAGCATAAAGAGTTTTAATAAAGCGCTGCCGATATTCGGTGGCGCTTTTTTATTGGTTATTTATTGGCTTATTTATAGGCTTAACTTTTGTGTTTAATCAAAGACGATGGTTTTATTGCCGTTTAAGAACACCCGCCCTTCAGTGAATAATTTTACCGCGCGTGCCAAAGTGCGCCGCTCTGTATCGCGTCCGACATCGACAAATGAAGCGACGCTCATATCATGGCGCACCGGTTCCACACCTTGGGCAATAATCGGCCCCTCATCCAAATCGGCGGTCACAAAATGCGCCGTCGCACCGATGATTTTCACCCCGCGCCGATGCGCTTGGCTGTAGGGTTCCGCGCCTTTAAAGCTGGGCAAGAAACTGTGATGAATATTGATGATATGCCCTTCATGGCGGGCGACAAATTCGGGCGTTAAAATTTGCATATAACGCGCCAGCACAACCAAATCGATTTGCTCTTTTTCGATCAAGCTATCCAACAAGGTTTCGTTATCGGCCTTGGCTTCCTTACCGCCCAAAAGCTGATACGGCAGACCTGCGCTTTCGGCCCAGCGGCGACCGACCTCGTGATTTGAGGCAATGGCCGCAATATCCATATTAAGCGAGCCGACTTGCTGGCGATAAATCAAATCGACCAGACAATGGTCAAATTTTGACAACAAAATCAGCACGCGCGGTCGCGTGCGCGCATCGCGCACGCGCCATTGCATATCAAATGGCGCAGCAATCCCGCCCATTAAATCGCAGCATGCTTCAAGGGCCATATCGCCCTCAAAGCCGATGCGCATAAAAAACCGGCCGCTTTCGCTATCGCCATATTGTTGGCTCTCGATGATGTTCAGACCATGCGCGCCCATCATACCGGTGACGGCGGCGACAATGCCCGGGCGGTCTGGGCAAGACAGGGTTAAAATAAAGCGGTTCATTTTTGTGTCTCCTGTCGGTAGGCGAAACTGTCTTCAATTTTGGCCAATAAGTGGTCAAGCGCGCAAGCGGCGGCATAATGCGCTGTGTCGCCATCCGCAATACATCCGGGCAGAGCCGTCAAATCGGCATCGGGGTCAGGGTCGAAGAAGAACGCCATACTATGGCGTGTGCGACCGCTGCGATTGACCACACGGTGACGTGTCGAGCGGTATAAATCATTGGTCCAGCGCGCCATCATATCGCCAATATTGACAGTAATCATTTCAGGCAGGCACGGCACTTGCAGCCAATCTCCATCGCCACGCGCTATTTCCAATCCGGCTTCATCGGTTTGAAACAACAGCGTCAAACAGCCGAAATCCGTATGCGCGGCCGCGCTCAATATCGCCTCATCGCGCATGGGCGGATAGCGCAGTGGCGATAGGGTCGCCATTGGCAAGTTCAGCCAGCGGTCAAAATAATCATCCGGCAAATCAAGCGATAAAGCGAAGGCTTGCATTAACTGCCGCGACAGAGCTTCGCATGCGTCATAGCTGTTTTGCATTGCAGCGCGAAATTCGCTTGCCGCACCATTAATTTCTTCATTCGGCCATTGATTGGCACCATGTAAAGCCAGTCCGGCGATGACACGCGGGTGGTCGGCGGCTAAATCACGGCCGATTTTCAGCCCCTCTTTAAAATCGCCTTGCGGCTGGTTTTCGCCGTCAAGAATTTCCCCGCCCTCACCATACCAACCCCGATGGCAGTCTGACTTCTCTATTGAGATTGCTTGTTTATCAGCCAGGGGTTGGTCGAAAAATGTTTTCGCTGCGGCAAAGGCTCGGTCAGTGATTGATACATCCAGCTGGTGATTTTTGAGCAGAAAAAATCCGTCTTGGCGGCATGCCGCGCCAATATCGGCGGCAATGGCCCGTCGCACGGACGTTGTGCCGTCTTTAAAAGCGGCGAAATCAATCACCGGCAAAGCGGAATTGTCCGTCATTTTTCCGCGCCGCAAAGAAAAGACAGGCGGCGTTCCAGCTCGGCATAAATCGGCCTTTTAAATTCAATAACCAAATCGACGGCCTCACTCAATGGACGCCACGCCCATTCATCAAATTCAATCTGCTCATGCGACGCCAGATTGAAATCGCTATCGTGACCGGTAAACCGCATGGCGAACCATTTTTGTTTTTGCCCGCGAAACTTACCCTTCAGCGCCGTGCCGATTAAATCTTCCGGCAAATCATAAGGCAACCAATCGGGCAATTCATACAGCAATTCAGCTTTATCCGTGCCGGTCTCTTCATGCAATTCCCGAAAAGCGGCTTGGCGCGGTGTTTCACCCTTATCAATGCCGCCTTGCGGTAATTGCCATAAGGGCGCATCTGCGGGCAGCGCGTCTGGGCGACGCTTGCCGGTCCATACCAAGCCATCGGCATTAAACAGCACAATACCGGCGCAGGGCCGATAGGCCATTTGATGCACCTTGTGGTCAGCCGGATAATTGGGAACGGCGTAACGCATTGGTTAAGACGCCGGTGAGGTTTCGGCGGCGGCTTTTTTCAAATCCAGCAATAAGCCGATAGCGGCTTGCAATTGCTTGTCGTCTTCCGGCTTGGGCGGAATAAAGGCAATGGCATTGCGCCGTTCTTTGGGTTTTTCTTTACCTTCAGCCCCCTTATTTGAAGCCCCATCAATATCTTTGCCATCCAATGCGCCGCGCAAATCGGCTTCACGGCGGCCCTTGCGGCCTTGCAGTTCTTCGGGCAATTCCTGTTCAGCGACAATATCGGGCGTGATGCCTTTGGCCTGAATGGAGCGCCCTGACGGGGTATAATAACGCGCTGTCGTCATACGCAAAGCGCCCGAATTGGGCAGCGGCATAATGGTTTGCACCGAGCCTTTGCCGAAGCTTTGCGTGCCGATAATAATGGCGCGGTGATGGTCTTGTAGCGCACCGGCGACAATTTCAGACGCTGAGGCCGAGCCGCCATTAATCATCACGATAATCGGCAGGCCACGGGCCATATCGCCACGGCGTGCGCTAAAGCGTGAACTGTCATCGGCGTTACGACCGCGGGTCGAAACAATCTCGCCTTGGTCCAGCATAGTGTCAGAGACGGAAATCGCCTCGCGCAGCAAGCCACCCGGATTATTGCGCAAGTCAATAATATATCCGGCCATTTGCTTTTTGCCGATTTCAGCCGGCAGCTCATTAAAGGCGCGTTTTAAATTGCGCGTGGTTTGCTGGTTAAATGTCGTCAGGCGAATATAGCCGATATTTTTCTGCGGCCCTTCAACACGGCTGCGCACGGCGCGAATGCGAATGGTGTCGCGAATAATAGTCACTTCAAGCGGCTCATCCAGCCCCTCGCGCAATACGGTCAGCGTAATGGCTTTGCCCTTTTCGCCGCGCATTAAATCCACCGCTTCGCTTAGCGTCAAACCCAAAACCGGCTTGCCGTCCAATTCGGAAATCAAGTCATTGGGCATCATGCCTGCGCGGCTGGCCGGTGTGTCGTCAATCGGCGCAATCACTTTCACCAGCCCGTTTTCCATGGTCACTTCAATGCCCAAGCCGCCAAACTCGCCTTTGGTTTCAACCTGCATATCTTCGAAATTTTGCGGCGGCATATAAGAGGAATGCGGGTCGAGCGAGCTCATCATCCCTGACAAAGCTGCTTCAATCAGCTCTTTGTCAGACGGCGCGTCGACATAATTGCGGCGCACTTCTTCCAGCACATCACCAAACAAGGTCAGTTGCTCGTAAAGCGATTGCTCTTCTTGCCGGTCAGCCAGCGCGTTTTGCGGCAATACCAGAACACTACAAAATAAAATGGCGGCGATTATGTGCACATAACGGGTCATCGGCTTACCTATTTCTCTCATATCACGCTATTTAGGCCGAAACCGCGGAAAATCTGCTTGCCGCGGCACTTTATCCGCGTCTCAACCAGGGGGCGGGGTCAATCGGTTCACCCTTATAGCGAAGCTCCATATATAGCTGACTGCGGCCCACAGACGAAGCCCCAATTTCGCTCTCTTCATCGGCCAACACACCAACCGGCTCACCGGCCAGCAGATTTTGCCCGACATAGGCCTGCGCATCGGTCAGACCGGCGAGAATCATTTGATAGCCGCCGGACAGGCTTAAAATAATAATCTCGCCATATTGACGAAACGGCCCGCTATATAATACTTGCCCGTCAAACGGTGCGGTAATTTGCGCACCCGGCCGTGCTGCAATAGACACACCGCGCCGCGCCGCGCCGAACTCATTGGCTTCACCAAATCGTCCAACCAAATCACCGGCCATTGGCAAAGGCACCAAACCGCGCGCCTTGCCAAATGCCCCATTGGTCGGCACGGGCGGTGCTTTGGCTGAAAGTTTGCTTTGGCGTGCGCGTAATTTGGATGCCAGATCGCGCAATGAGCGCGCTTCGCGCACCAGCTTAGAAATGGCTTGGGCTTCGCGTGCAGCGGCGGCGCGAATGGTTTTTTCAGCTTTGGCTTTTTCTTGCAGGGCCGCTTGCAAATCACGCCGGGCCGTGGCGGCGTCTTGTTCAGCCGCTAAAAGGCTGGCTGATTGTTTATCCATGCGGCGGCGAATGGCGGTCAATTCGGTCAGCCGGTCGCGCAATTCGCTCGCGCGCTGTTGCATGGTCGGCACAACCGAGGTCATCACCAACGCCCCTTGCACCGCATCCAGCGCATCATCGGCATGCACCGCAAAGGCCGGAGCGGGTTGGGTTTGCATGGCTTGCAAGCCGGCCAATAATTGCGATAGGGCAGCGCGATCACGCTGTAAATCTTCATCAAGGCGGTTTTCAATCACCGCCAATTCGCTCAAGCGTTCTTCCAGCCGGTCGCGGTCGGCATCGATATTTTGCAAGTCACGAGCCAAGGCAATGGAGCGTTTGCGCAATGATTTTTGCTGTGCCTCCAATTGCGCGGCTTGCGATTGCAGCTTTTTTTGTTTCGCTTGGCGCGATTTTATCTCATCAGATAATTGCTCAATTTTTTGGTTGTTTTGCGGCCCGTCAGCGGAGTGCGCGACGCCTATCGACAGCTGCGGTGCCGCAATTTGTGGCAGCAAAAATAGCCAAAAGAATATGCGCATCAAATAAGTCATTAATCGCGATGATAAGGGTGTCCGGATAAAATTGAAATGCTGCGCCATAATTGTTCTGCCAGCAAAACCCGCGCCAATAAATGCGGCCAAGTCATCGGGCTTAACGATAACAGCATATCAGCGCGCGCGCGTACCGCATCGCCCAGCCCATCGGCTGCGCCCAGCACGAAAATAACATCGCCGCGCCCATTATCGCGCCATTGCCCTAAATTATCGGCCAGCTGGCGGCTGGCCATGGTTTTACCGCTCTCATCTAACGCCACAATCAAAGCTTGCGGGCGGGCTGCCAGCAGCGCGTTCAATTTCTCATGCAGTTTTTCGCTCGCGTTTTGGTGGTCTTTGAGTTCAATCAGCTCAATGCCATCAATGCCAATTTGGCGACCGGCGGCTTCTACGCGCTTGGCATAATTATCGTATAGCGCGGCTTCGCTTTGGCCGCGCATTTGACCGACAGCCAAAATGGCAAGCTTCATGACCGACTACGCACCGTTTGGCGAATAGGCAACGGCCTCAGCTTCGGTCGCCCACATTTTTTCCAGTCCGTAAAACTCACGCACTTCGGACCGAAAAATATGCACCACGACATCACCGGCATCGACCAAAACCCAGTCACCTGTGGTTTGGCCTTCGGTACGCAAATCTTTGCGACCGGCCTCTTTCAGCTTGCGCATTAAATGATCGGCCAGCGCGCCGACATGGCGTTGCGAGCGTCCTGTTGCGACGACCATAAAATCGGCTAAAGCCGATTTGCCGTCGAGATTGATAGAAACGATATCCTGTGCCAGATCATCATCAAGACTGGTCAGAACCAATTGGTGAAGCGCGCCGTCATCAAGAGCGGGACGTTTCGTTTTTGCCTCTTTTTCATTCGAGGTTTGCATATTGCTCAGCGTATTTTCCTCGCCTGCATTTCAACTAGGTAGTCCGTATCACTTAACACTGACTACCCCTTCACAATAGCCGATATTTGAAAAACAATTCAATTATCTATTTTATGATTGTTTTGCTTCACTGGCGCGTCGCAAATGTGACGAAGCCAAAGGGGAGGTTGCGCCCGGCAAAACCAGCCAAGCCGGTGCTTTTTGACGGGCTAATTTTGGCCCGTCTGAGCCGTCAATGCGGGCCGCGGCAAAACGCTGCGCCGCCGGTGCAAAAGCCGCTTTCACTGTGTCGCCCGGGCGCGGATAAACCGCCACAGGCACATTTTGCAGCAATGCTTGCCAGTTCCGCCAGCGATGCATTTGGCGCAAATTATCAGCACCGATAAGCCAAATGAAGCGGGTTTGCGGATGGTTTTTCTGTAATGCGCGCACCGTATCAATGGCGAATCTCGTTCCCAAGCGGCTTTCTTCATCGCTGACGATAAAACGCGGATGGTTGGCAATTTTTCGGGTCGCTGTGAGCCTATCTTTGAGGCTTTGCGGGCGATGCGCTTTGAGCGGATTTTGCGGCGCGACCAGCCACCAGACAAAATCGACCTGCAGCGCTTTCAACGCCGCCTCAGCCACCAGCCTATGACCTTCATGCGGCGGGTCAAAGCTGCCGCCGAAAAGAGCGACGCTTTGGCCGGGGCTGAAGAAAACACGCTGCATATTATTTCGGGCGGGTCTGGCCGTTGCCGCGCACAGCATATTTAAAGCTGGTCAGTTGCTCTAAACCAACCGGCCCGCGCGCATGAAAGCGTCCGGTGGCAATGCCAATCTCGGCCCCCATGCCAAACTCGCCGCCATCGGCAAATTGGGTTGAGGCGTTATGCATGACAATCGCGCTATCGACGCGGTTAAGAAAATCAGCCGCCGCCGCGCCATCCGCCGTGATAATCGCCTCGGTATGGCCCGAGCCATATTGTGCAATATGGTCAACCGCGTCACCGATGCCGCTGACTGTCTTCACCGCAATAATAGCGTCGAGATATTCTTCATACCAATCTTGTTCATTGGCGGCGCTGATGCGCGCATCGGCTTTTTGTGCTGTTTCGTCGCCGCGCACGGCGCATCCTGCATCGATGAGCGCATCAATGAGTGGCGACAAATGCGTATCGGCACACGCCGCATCAACCAGCAAGGTTTCTGCCGCGCCACAAATACCGGTGCGGCGCATTTTGGCGTTGAGCACAATATCTTTGGCCATTTCCAAATCGGCTTTTTCATGCACATAGACATGACAAACACCGTCCAAATGAGCAAACACCGGCACGCGGGCTTCGTCTTGCACACGCCCGACCAGACCCTTGCCGCCGCGCGGCACAATCACGTCCACATTACCGTCAAGACCGGCCAGCATCATGCCAACGGCAGCGCGGTCCGGCGTGTCGACAATTTGCACACAATGCGGGTCAAGCTCTGCCGCCGATAGGGCGCGCGCAAAGCAGCCATGAATAAGCCGCGCTGAATTTTGAATTTCAGACGAGCCACGCAAAATAACCGCATTGCCCGACTTCAGACAAAGCGCGGCAGCATCCGCCGTCACATTCGGTCGGCTTTCATAAATCACGCCGATAACCCCCAAAGGCACGCGCACACGGGTAATATCCAAACCGCTATCAACCTGCCATTGCGCTATATTCGTGCCGACCGGATCATCCAGCTTGATAATCGCTTCCAGCGCTTGGGCAATGCCTTCAAGGCGCGCTTCATCCAACATAATGCGGTCGAGCCGCGCGGCGCCGACATTTTCAGCTTCTGCCAAAGCCAAATCTTTTTGATTGGCGGCGATAATATTGGCGCCATCAGCGCGCAATTCATCGGCTGCATTTTGCAGGGCGCGATTTTTTTGCGCCGTTGATGCGGTGGTCAATTGGCGCGCGGCGCGTTTGGCTTTGGCGCCCAGCTCAGCCATCATCGCGGTTAAATGTGCCGTGTCGCTCATCTGTGTGGTTTCACTCATTCGCGTCTTCCTTTTCGCCGCTCCTTATTTGCGGCGCATTATGGTTTACTCGCGCAGCAGCACCAAATCATCGCGGTGCACCATTTCGCTGCGGCCACCAAATTCCGGCATTTCGGCCAGCTTATGGCTATCTTTGCCAATCATATGCTGCGCATCTGCGCTTGCATAGGCGCAAAGCCCGCGGCCCAATTCCGTACCGTCTTGCGCTTTTAACATAACGCAATCGCCGCGCTCAAAATTGCCGTCAATCGCGGTGATGCCGACCGGCAAAAGCGATTTGCCATTTCGTAAAGCCGCGACAGCGCCATCATCGAGTGTCAGCGTACCGGCCGGATGCAATGTACCGGCAATCCAATTTTTGCGTGCGGTCATAGGATTGGCAGGTGCTTTGAAAAGGCTGGAGCGCGCGCCTTCAGCCAGTGCTTTTATCGGGTGCAAACCGCGCCCGTCGGCCAGCACCATGTGGCAACCGGCGCTTTGGGCAATTTGCGCCGCTTGCAATTTGGTTACCATACCGCCTGAGCCATGCGCCGAGCCTGTGCCGCCGGCCATCGCCTCAATTTGTGGTGTGATGGTGTCAATCTCAGGCATAAAGTCCGCCGTCGCATCGCTTTGCGGGTCGGCGGTATAAAGCCCGTCAATATCCGACAATAGCAACAAACAATCAGCCGAGCTCATGGCGGCCACTCGCGCCGCCAGCCTGTCATTATCGCCATAGCGCAACTCATCAGTTGCGACGGTGTCATTTTCATTAATCACCGGCACAACGCCCATATCGGTGAGCGCGCTGAGGGTTTGGCGGGCATTTAAATAACGGCGCCTTTGTTCCGTATCTTCCGGCGTCAGCAAAATTTGCGCCGTGCTCAAGCCGTGCGTCGCCAGCGCGTCTTGCCAGCCGCGCATCAAGGCAATCTGACCGGCGGCAGCAGCAGCTTGCTTTTGCGCCACATCAAGGCGTGTGCGCTCAAGCCCTAAGGCGGCGCAGCCTAAAGACACAGCACCGGAAGTGACCAAAATGAGTTTTTGACCTTGGCTGTTTATCGCGGGCTTATCGCCGCGTGCCATATGGTCTGCCAAATCTTGCGCCAGTGCGGCCAGCCATGCTGTGTCTAACGCGCCGTCTTTTATCACCAGAGACGAGCCGATTTTGACAACCAGCAATGCGGCTTGTTCAATTTCGCGGCGCATTAGCCGTCTCCTTGTTGGCCACCGGTCAAAGGATGCCAAGCTGCTTGTGTTTCCGCTTCGATTACATCCGCTTTATTGGCCTTATCGATAAGCGCGATGAGGCTATCATACAGCGTCTGCAAGCCATCACCGGCAACTGATGAAATATCAATAATCGGCCCGTTGACCAGACCCGCCAATTGGCGTTTCTGGTCAGCCACCAATTCGGGTGTCAGCGCATCGCATTTTGTCAGTGCCAGCAATTCGGGCTTATGCGCCAGACCGTCATCATAAGCGGCCAGTTCGCCGCGAATGGTTTGATAGGCATCGGCTAAATTATCTTGCGTCACATCAATGAGGTGCAAAAGCGCGGCACAGCGTTCGACATGGCCGAGAAACCGATGCCCCAAACCGGCCCCTTCAGAAGCACCGGCAATGAGACCCGGAATATCAGCCATAACAAATTCGCGCCCTGATTTTCGTTGCGGCGGCCCGACAACGCCGAGATTGGGATGCAAAGTGGTAAATGGATAATCGGCAATTTTTGGCCGCGCCCGCGAAACACTCGACAATAGGGTCGACTTACCGGCATTGGGCAGACCGACCAAGCCAATATCAGCAATCAGTTTGAGGCGCAGCCAAATCCATGCTTCGCGACCTTCTTGGCCGGGATTGGCATGGCGCGGTGCTTGATTAACCGGCCCTTTAAAGCGCGCATTACCAAAGCCGCCATTGCCGCCTTTGGCCAGCACAACGCGCTGACCAATATCGGTTAAATCAGCCAAAAGCGTGTCATTGTCTTCGGCAAAAATCTGTGTGCCGACCGGCACGCGCAGTATTTTATCATCTCCATCGCGCCCTGAGCGATGGCTGCCCATGCCGTGCACGCCGGTGCTGGCTTTAAAATGTTGTTGATAGCGATAATCGATAAGCGTGTTGAGGCCGTCAACGCATTCAGCAATCACACTGCCGCCGCTGCCGCCATCACCGCCATCCGGGCCGCCAAACTCGACATATTTTTCGCGCCGAAAAGAGACACAGCCGCCCCCGCCATCGCCGGAGCGGATATATACTTTTGCCTGGTCGAGAAACTTCATGGCATCATCCTCGCGATTGAAATTACCCTTATTTGGGCAAAAGAAAAAGGGAGAGGCCGGTGCGGCCATCTCCCTTTGCCTTCAGACCCACCGGATAATTATCCGCGGGCCTTATTCAATCGGCCCTACTCGGCGGCTTCCGCCACTGGCGCGACCGAAACAACCGTACGGCTGCCGCGCGCTTCTTTAAAAGTAACATGGCCTTCAATGGTTGCAAAAATCGTATGGTCTTTGCCCATGCCAACATTATCGCCCGGGTGCCATTTTGTGCCACGCTGGCGAATGATAATGTTGCCCGGAATGACGTGTTCGCCACCGAATTTTTTAACGCCTAAACGGCGTCCGGCGGAGTCGCGTCCGTTGCGGGATGAGCCGCCTGCCTTTTTATGAGCCATTTCTTACTCCTCGCTTGCCGCGCTATCGTCAGCGGCTTCAGCTTTCGGGGCTGCCTTTTTGGCGGCCGCTTTTGCTGAGATATCTGTAATCTTCAACACGGTTTCGTGTTGGCGATGACCTTTAGTGCGGTGATAGTTTTTCCGACGACGGAATTTAATCACGGTGATTTTGTCGGCGCGTTCTTGCTCAACCACTTCTGCGGTGACGCTGGCACCTGAAACCAAGGGTTCGCCGATTTTCGGCTCTTTGCCGGCTTCGCCGAGCATCAAGACCTCGTCAAACTTCACTTTGTCGCCGGCTTTGCCGTCCAGTTTTTCAACGGCAATCACGTCGTCTTTTGCAACGCGATATTGTTTGCCGCCGGTGCGAATTACTGCATACATGGTTCAAATCCCAAAAAGGCGTTTATCCAATAAATGAAGCCGGAAAGCGCGCCTTCCGGTCATTGAGCGGCGAATATACAAGGGAAAAGACCCAAGTCAAGCATTAATAAAGCCGATAGGATGGGGATAGTTGTCGGTGGTTTGCGCGATTGGAAGTCTTTAAATACATATAAAAATGTAATACAAAAATAAATACATTGAAAAAATGTTTTTTATCGCGTAAATCACCATTGAGATGAGGGCTAGATAAGCCCCAGATGACGCTTCGCGACGGCCGAGTGAGGATATAATGCGTGATTTAACCCATTTGCAAAGGCTGGAAGCCGAAAGCATTCATATTATGCGCGAAGTTGTGGCGCAGGCTGAAAATCCGGTGATGTTATATTCGGTTGGTAAAGACAGCGCGGCTATGCTGCATGTCGCTAAAAAAGCCTTCTTCCCGTCACCGCCGCCTTTCCCGCTTTTGCATGTCGATACCACATGGAAATTTCAAGATATGTATGCTTTGCGCGAAAAAGCTGCTGCAGATGCGGGTATGCAATTATTGGTGCATCAAAACCCCGAGGCACAAGAAAAAGGCATTAACCCGTTTGATCATGGCCCGTTGCACACAGATATGTGGAAGACGCAAGGGCTGAAGCAAGCGCTTGATAAATACGGTTTTGATGCGGCTTTTGGTGGGGCGCGCCGCGATGAAGAAAAATCGCGCGCCAAGGAGCGGGTGTTTTCATTTCGCTCAGCCAGCCATCGTTGGGACCCGAAAAACCAACGCCCTGAATTATGGTCGCATTATAATGCCAATAAAGCACCAGGTGAGAGCGTGCGCGTGTTTCCCATGTCGAATTGGACTGAGTTGGATATTTGGCAATATATCCAATTGGAAAATATCGAAATTGTGCCGCTTTATTTCGCCGCGCCGCGCCCGACTGTTGAGCGCGATGGCATGTTGCTGATGGTTGATGATGAGCGATTTCCGCTTCAACCCGGCGAGACGCCGCAAATGCGCTCAATACGGTTTCGCACACTTGGCTGCTATCCGCTGACCGGCGCGGTGGAAAGCGAAGCTGCCACCTTATCTGAAGTGATACAGGAAATGCTTTTGACCACCACATCAGAACGCCAAGGCCGCGCCATCGACCATGATGCCAGCGCGTCAATGGAGAAGAAAAAGCAAGAAGGGTATTTCTGATGAGCAGTGATATTTATCAAACAGACACGCTGATTGCTGAAGATATTGACGCTTATCTGGCAGCGCATGGTGAAAAGACCATGCTGCGCTTCATTACGTGCGGCAGTGTTGATGACGGCAAATCGACGCTTATCGGGCGCATGCTTTATGACAGCAAAATGATTTTCGAAGACCAGCTTGCCAGCCTTGAGGCCGACAGCAAAAAGCTCGGCACGCAAGGCGCAGAAATTGATTTCGCGCTTTTGGTGGACGGGCTGGCGGCAGAGCGCGAGCAAGGCATTACCATTGATGTGGCCTATCGGTTTTTCGCCACGCCAAAGCGCAAATTTATTGTCGCTGATACGCCGGGCCATGAGCAATATACCCGCAATATGGTCACCGGCGCGTCGACCGCTGAACTGGCGGTGATATTGGTTGATGCGCGGCAAGGCATGCTGACGCAAACACGGCGGCACAGCTATTTGGTGCATTTATTGGGGCTGAAACATATTGTTTTGGCGGTCAATAAAATGGATTTGGTTGACTATGACCAAGCCCGCTTTGACGAGATTGTAACGGCGTATCGCGCTTTTGCCGATGAGCTGGGCATGGACGCGTTTACCGCCATTCCCATTTCCGGCCTCAAGGGCGACAATATCACCACGCCGTCTGATAATATGGATTGGTATGACGGGCCGGTTTTGCTCGACCATTTGGAGACCGTCGAATTGGCGCAAGATGCGGCGCAAAACCTGCCTTTCGCCATGCCGGTGCAATGGGTCAATCGACCGAATTTGGATTTTCGCGGCTTTAGCGGTCAAATCGCTTCGGGCATTGTGCGGCCGGGCGATGATGTGCGTCTCGTGCCGTCGGGCAAAAATGCCAAAATTGAAGCCATTGTGAGCATGGCATCAGACGGCACACGCCAAGACCTTGAGGCGGCTTTCGCCGGTCAGTCCGTGACGCTGACACTGGATATTGAAATTGATTGCTCGCGCGGCGATGTGATTGCCACAACCGATGACCCGCCGCAAATGGCTGACCGGTTTGAAGCGACTTTGGTATGGATGGATGAAGAAACGCTTTTGCCGGGCCGCGCTTATGAAATGCGCATTGGTACGCAAAGCGTTGCGGCGACGGTGCAAACGCCGAAATATCAGATCAATGTTAACACGCTGGAGCATTTGGCTGCAAAGACATTGGAGCTGAACGGCATTGGCGTGGTGGAGATTGCCACTGACCGTAAAATCAGCTTTGCGCCATTTGCTGAAAATGCCGCGCTGGGCAGTTTTGTGCTGATTGATAAAATGAGCCATGCGACGGTCGCCGCCGGTATGATGAATTTCAGCCTGCGCCGCGCCCATAATATTCATTGGCAAGCCACTGATGTTGACCGCGACGCGCATGCCCGATTGAAAAACCAAAAGCCGATGGTGCTGTGGTTTACCGGTCTTTCCGGCTCGGGCAAATCGACCATTGCCAATGAGCTGGAAAAAATTCTGCACAATATGAACCGCCACACATTTTTGCTGGACGGCGATAATGTGCGCCATGGCCTGAACAAGGATTTGGGTTTTACCGATGCCGATAGGGTGGAAAATATCCGCCGCATTGGTGAGGTGTCGCGGCTCATGGTCGATGCCGGTTTGATTGTGTTGAGTGCGTTTATCTCGCCATTTCGGGCTGAACGCGACATGGTGCGCGCGCTCTTGCCCGAGGGTGAGTTTGTTGAAATATTTGTCGATACACCGCTGGAAGTCGCCGAACAGCGCGACGTTAAAGGCTTGTATAAAAAAGCCCGCGCCGGTGAACTGAAAAACTTCACCGGTATTGATAGCCCGTATGAAGAACCGCTCAATGCGGAAATTCGTGTCAGCACAACGGATATGAGCGCGCAAGAAGCCGCCGCCCATATTGCGCGGCAATTATTCGGCTATAGCGGATAATCACCTACCGGAAGATGCGAAACCTAAACGGGCACGCCTAAAGAGACGGGTCAATCACCACGCGCCCGACCACTTGGCGATTTTCCATCACGGCAAAAGCATCGCGCCATTGGCTGAGCGGGTAGACCGCATGCACATGCGGATTAATTTTGCCGTCAGCCGCCATTTGCCAAATAGCGGCAAGATTTTCCGCACCTTTTTCAGGCTCGCGGCGACCAAATTCACCGGCGCGCACACCGACCACTGAAAAGCCTTTAATCAGGGGCAGATTAACCGAAATATCGGGGATGCGACCGGCGGCAAAACCGATAACCAGCAAGCGCCCGCCCCAGCCAATGCAGCGCACGCTTTCATCAAACACATCGCCGCCGACCGGGTCATAAATCACATCGGCCCCGCCATTGGTCATCTCTTTTACTTGTTCGCGAAACCCGTCTTGCACCAATAAGGTCGCTTCGGGCGCGCATTTTTCTTCAATGATTTTCAGCTTTTCGGCAGATGAGGCAGTGGCGATAACTTTCGCCCCCAATAATTTGCCAAGCTCGACCGCTGCCAAGCCGACGCCACCGGCTGCGCCATGCACCAAAAGCCATTCGCCTGCAACCAAATGGGCGCGCCGCACCAGCGCGACATAAGCGGTTAAATAAGCCGAGCCGACTGAGGCGGCGGCGGCGAAATCGAGATTGTCAGGGATTTTACGCAAGTCCTTTGTCGGCACAACCATGTGTTGCGCCATGGTGCCAATGCCGCCCAACACAACGCGGTCGCCAATAGAAAAATCGTCAACACCGTCGCCCAATTCGACAATCACGCCGGCGCCTTCCATGCCCGGGGTAAAGGGCAAAGGCGGTTTGTGCTGATAGCCGCCATGCGTCATCAATAAATCGGGAAAGCCCAAAGCGGCGGCTTTCACCTCAACCAAAACCTGACCGGCAGACGGCACGGGCGCGGGCGTTTCTTCCACTGCGACACCGGCGAAATCAGGCAATAGCTCAGATACAATCAACGCCTTCATTTTTTTGTCTCCCGTGCAGAACCGCCCGGCTCATATGATACTTTTCGCCCGCTCAGCATTTCATAAAATGAGCGCGTATCATGGGTTTTCCAATCCGGCGTTTCTTGGGTTTGTGCATCAAAAGCCGCCATAATTTCATTATTGCGTTCCTCAGCCAAATGGCGCGCCGCATAATGCGGGAAAATATAAAACGAGCCTTTTTTAATTTCCGCCAGCGTATGCGCGCCAACTGTTTCAACCGGATAAGGCCGATGTGGCCCGTCCGTTGGATTGGCTGCACGGCCTTCTTTCGGGCCGCCAAATTTGGCTTGGCGTCGTTTGCCGGAATTGCCGATATCGCTCTCAGTCCAGCCCGGGCATAAAAGCGATAGCGACATATGCGGCGGCAATTCCATACGCAACATGCCGGTATAGCCGAGCACGGCGGCCTTGGAGGCATTATAGCCGCTGAGCATGGGCAGAGGCCAGCCGACCGAGTTTTCAGATGCGGTATTGCAAATATGCGCCGCGCTGCCTTGCGCTTTAAAACGGCGGAAAAATTCCATGCACATATTCCAATTGCCGAAAAAATTGACCTCAAAAATCCATCGTAAATCGGCATCATCCATTTTAGCCGATGCGGTCATACCGGCACCGACACCGGCATTATTGAATAAAATATCGACGCGCCCGAAATGCGCCCATGCCTTATCGGCCAAGGCGGTGATTTGCGCTTTATCGGTGACATCGCAAGCCATGCCGACGACTTCACTATCATGGCCCAAAGCGCGGACAATCTCGGCCGCCGCCTCACATTCTTGCTGCTCAATATCGGCAATCACCACATGGCAGTTCTCCGCCGCCAGCGATTTGGCAATATCCAAGCCAATGCCATTGGCTCCGCCGCTAATCACCGCCACTTTATCGTTGAAATTATCCATCACTGCCTCCGCAAAATTGGGCAAAATTCCATTAAAATTTAACCGCATCTCGGGCAAAGCTTAGGCAAAGCCATAGGCGGGCGCAAGGCGGCGTGTGTTTTGCTTGTTTCATGCTTTTTGTCGTGGCAGGATTTTTTATCGAATAAGAATAAAGGAGGTAACGATGAGTTTTTATCTATTTATCGCCGCTGCGGCTCTGTCATTTTTCGGTGCCGCGTTTCACGGCATTTTGGGCCGCCGCCTATATTTGAGCGCTATTCGGGCGGCTGATTTGCCGCCGCGCACCGTCTCTTTAAGCGCAGTGTCGTGGGATATGTTTACTGTCTGGCTGGTGGTTGGCGGGCTGACCCTTCTATGCGTTGCTTATAATGATGAAGCGATTTGGATGGCCTATCCGATTATGCTGATGAATATGGTCGGCGCGGCTGTATTCTTTTTATTAATGGCGCTGGGGCATAAAGAGCTGGTGCGTTTGCCCGGGGCTTATTTGCTGGCGGCGACCGGATTGCTGATTTATTTCGGGCTTTAATGCCGCATATTAAGCGGCGTGCTCAGCCGTTAAGGGGCTTGCCGCATTTAAATTGATATCTATAGTAACTGGCAAAGTTCACCTTTGTTCGAGGTTTTGTCATGCAAGCTCTGTCCGATATCATTCAACCGGAAGATAATTCATACCGTCCGCCGCACATCAAATATGACAAGCCGGAAGGCTTTGATTTGATGGATTTGATGGCCTTTGCCGAGCATGGCCAGCCCTATGAATATTTTCATACGCTGCGCGAAAAAGCGCCTGTGGCGTGGTGGCAGCCGCCTGCTCATACGGATGTTGCCGGTTTTTGGTCGCTGACGCGCCATGAAGACGTGAAAAAATGCGATCTGGATGCGAAAACATTTTCGTCCGGTGAGGGCGGCATTTTAATGGGCTATAGCGAAAAAACCGCCGGTCCGAAGCGACTGCGCGGTGCCGCGCTCAATTCCATGATTAATATGGACCAGCCATTTCATATTCCGCTGCGCATGGCGCATCGGCCGTTTTTTACACCCGATTATATTGCCCATTTGCAAACCCGCGTTGAGGGCGAGGTTGACCGCTTGCTGGATAATATGGAAGCGATTGCCAAGAAAAATGACGGCAAGGTCGATATGGTGACCAATTTTTCTGAATGGCTGCCCATGTATACTTTGTGCGAAATGCTGGGCATTGATGAAAAAGACCGCCCGAGCATTGTGCGCTGGATGCATTATCTGGAAATGGCGCAATACATCATCACGGACCCGAACTCGAAAGTGACGCCTTGGTTTATCGCCAAATTTCTTTGGAATATTCGGCAAATGTTTCGCTATGGGCAAAAGGTTTTGCAAGACCGGCGCAAAAATCCGCGCGATGATTTATTGACCGTTATCGCCACCACTGAAGTGGATGGCGAGCCGATGCCACAATCTTATCTCGACGGCTCTTGGTTGCTGATTATTTTTGCCGGTAATGACACAACGCGCAATTCGCTATCGGGCACGATGCGGCTTTTGTCGCAATTTAAAGACCAAAAGCAAATGCTGTTGGATGACCCGAATCTCGTACCCAGCATGGTGCCGGAGGCTTTGCGTCTGGTTTCGCCGGTTATGTATATGCGCCGCACGGCGAAGGCCGAGGCCGAGTTTTCCGGCCAGACGATTTTGCCCGGCGAAAAAGTGATTATGTATTATGGCGCCGCCAACCGCGACCCGGATGTGTTTCACGACCCTGATAAAATGG
>CBFHPF010000012.1:0-22063 GCA_965657665.1 Alphaproteobacteria bacterium
AAAGAATTGAAAATGGTGCGCAATGTGAAGCCACTTTTGTCGAAATTCGGCAATTTCATCGGCACGATTTTGGGTGGCGCAGAAATGTGGATGCGCACCTTCGGCATTGGCTTGCCATTTACGCTGAGCCACGGCAAGGCAGATTTCGCGGCGCTGAAAAAGGCCTCCGAGTGCAAGCCGATTGATTATCCGAAACCTGATAATGAAGTCGCCTTTGACAAATTGTCATCGGTGTTTTTATCCGCCACCAATCACGAAGAAGACCAACCGGCGCATTTGACGTTGAAAGACGCGTCCGTGCCGATTGAGGTCAATCTGCGTGATTATGACGAACCGGCGCAGCGCTATTGCCCGGCCGGCGTATATGAGATTGTCCGCGAAGAAAACGGCGATAATCCGCGTCTGCAAATCAATGCGCAAAACTGTGTGCATTGTAAGACCTGCGATATTAAATGCCCCAGTCAGAATATTAACTGGGTTGTGCCGGAAGGTGCGGGCGGACCGAACTACCCGAATATGTAAACATTGGGTGCGAATGAGCCCTATTGTCACGCTGCCCGTTCTGCTAGTCTGAGCGGCATGAGGATTTATTCATGAGCTGGGGTCAGCGCATT
The DNA here is from genome assembly GCA_965657665.1 of Alphaproteobacteria bacterium. Lineage (GTDB taxonomy): Bacteria > Pseudomonadota > Alphaproteobacteria > RS24 > RS24 > UBA8337. The sequence goes on from CBFHPF010000012.1 coordinate 615, forward strand.
TTAATCGGCTTTGCCGTCGTTTCGGTTTTACTCGCCAGCGGCGTGGTCTATCTCGGCTCGCGTATTGAAGATTTTGTCGTCGAGCGCGGCGTATCGGGCGCGTTTTTGGCTGCCCGACAAGCAGCGCGCCTCAATGACTCTGAGAGTGCCGGTGCCTTTTATGCTGAAGCCCTAATGGCGCGCCCCGGCGATGTGACGCTGATGCGCGAGGCGATGCAAGCGCAAGTCACCGCCGGTCAATTAGACAAAGCCTTGCAGACAGCGCAAATGATTGTCGATACGGATGGCGAAACCCGTCAGGCGCGCCTTTTATTGGCTGTCGATGCCTTTAAACGCGGCCTTTATGATGAAGCGGCGGCGCATTTAAACGAAATGTCGCGCGGCCCGTTTACCGAATTGCTGGTGCCGAATATTCGTTTGTGGACCGCCATTGCATTGCAAGATGATGCGGCGCGCCAGCGTGCCGTCAATCGTCTGTCACGCGGCTCGGTGTTTGCTTCGGCGCAATTGGTGCAAGCCGCCCAAGGGTTGGAATTGGCCGGACAGATTGACGAGGCGCGGCGGTATTATGAGCGTGCTTTGCGCAGTGGCGGTGCGCGCTATCTGCATATGGTCTTGGCTTATGGCGAGTTTATGCAACGCCATGGCGAGGCTGAAAAAGCTGAAAAATTATATGATTTCTATGCTGAACGTAATTTGACCCATGCGCATATTGAAGCGGCACGGGCGCGTTTGGCCGATGGTCAGCCTTTGCGGGCCAATGAAAATCCGCAAGCCGGTTTGGCACAAGCCTTTGCCGCCATTGGTGAGGCCATGCAATCGGAAGGGCGCACTGAATTGGCGTTAGGGTTTTTGCGTGTCGCGCAACACCTCAACCCAAGCGATGATTTAATCGCTTACAATGTCGCGAAGCGATTGGGTGAATTGGAGCGGTATCAACGGGCAGCCGAACAATTTGCGGCGATTGATGAAAGCGCGGTTTTATATCAGGCGGCGCAAATTGACCGCGCGCAAATGCTGTTTCAGGCAGGGGCCAATGATGCGGCGATTGCTGTCTTGCAAACGCAGTTAAAAGACCGGCCTGAAAATCGAAACATTCTTATCTCGCTCGGTGACTTATATCGTGCCGAGCAGCGCTTTGACGAAGCCGAACAAATGTATGACCGCGCCATTGCCCTTTTGGGTGAACCGGAGCCGCGTCATTGGTTTTTATATTTTGCGCGCGGCATGATGCGCGAGCGGCTTGATAATTGGGATTTGGCGGAAATTGATTTGCAGCAAGCGCGGCAATTATCAGGCGATGAGCCGAACGTGTTGAATTATCTAGGCTATAGCTGGATTGACCAAGGCATTCATCTCGATGAAGGGCTGAAAATCATTCGCCAAGCCGTGAATAAAGAGCCGAAAAACGGCGCTTTTGTTGACAGTTTGGGCTGGGCTTATTATCGCCTCGGCGATTACACCAATGCGCTGAAATATCTCGAATTGGCTTCGCAATTGGAAGCCGCCGATGCTGTCATTACCGATCATTTGGGTGATGCGCTGTGGCGTGTTGGGCGCAAAGTTGAGGCGCGTTATCAGTGGCGCAAGGCGCTGGCTTTTGAACCGACTGATGAAGATCGCGCCAAAATTGAAACCAAATTGCTGAGCGGTTTGGGCGCGCCGGAAAAGAAAAAGCCGAAAGCGCATATGCCGCGCGGCGGCACGGCCATTTAATGCGCCTGACGGCGGCTGCAAAAATCAATCTCTCCCTCACGGTGACCGGTCGCCGCGCCGATGGCTATCACACATTGGAAAGTCTGGTGGCTTTCACCGCCGCCGGTGATGATATTGTTTGCGAGAAAGCCGAGCATACCACGCTCAATGTGGTGGGGTCATTTGGCAAAGCTTTGGCGGATGCACCGGATGACGATAATTTGATTATGCGGGCTTTGCGGTTTCTTGAGAAGGAAACAGGGCGCGATTTGCCAAGCGCCATTCAGCTCACTAAAAACCTGCCTATTGCGTCGGGCATAGGCGGTGGTTCGGCTGATGCGGCGGCGGCGTTGCGCGCGCTCACGGCGTGTCACGAGGTGACGATTTCTGATGAGCATTTAAACGCTTTGGCGGCCCAATTGGGCGCAGATGTGCCGGTGTGTTTGTCTACGCAAGCGGCTTGGATGACCGGCATAGGGCATGATATCACCCGCTTACCGGCATTGCCTGTGGCCGATATAGTATTGGTTAATCCGTTGCACACAGTGGCGACCGCGGCGGTGTTTCAAGCAGCCAATATAAATCATGAAGCATCCAATATAGCGGCTGCGCCAAGCGGTTTTGCTGATTTGACTGATATGTGTGCGTGGCTGGCTGCCCGCGGCAATGATTTACAAGAAGCGGCGGTTTCAATTGCGCCGATTATTACAGATTGTTTGGCGGCGCTGGCGCATGACAAAACGCTTTATGCCGCAATGAGCGGCTCGGGCGCGACGTGTTTTGCTTTATGCAGCCCGGGCGATGGTGCGGCAGTTGCGGCGGCTTATCAGCAAATGCGCCCCGATGACTGGGTGATGCCGACGCGGCTTATTTTTTGAGTTTTGACGGTTTGAGATGCGCCGATTAATAAGCGCGCGCAAGACAGAAATCGACCAGCCGCAATAACAGACTACGGGTTTCGCTATCTTTGAACAGGCCGAGCGCATCGCGGGCTTTTTCGCCATAATGCGCGGCGCGCGCGACTGTGTCAGCCAGCGCATTGGTCTTTTGCATATGTTGCAATGCTTGCGCGAAGTTTTCTTCATGCGCTTCATCTGACGGATTGGCGACCACCTCTTCCCAAAAGCGTCGCGCCGTCTCATCACCGCGATGATAGGCCAGAATAACCGGCAGGGTCATTTTGCCTTCGCGGAAATCTTCGCCGGTGTTTTTACCCAGCACTTGCCCGACACTGCCATAATCCAGCGCGTCATCAACCAGCTGAAAAGCAATGCCCAAATTGCGCCCATATGAGGCCAACGCAGCGCGCTCTGCCGTCGGTGCTTCGCCGATAACGCCGCCAACTTCAGCCGCCGCAGCGAATAGCGCGGCGGTTTTTGCGTCAATGATTTGCAAATATTGGTCTTCGCTGATTTGCGCATTATTCATCGCCGCCAATTGCATCACTTCGCCTTCGGCGATAATAGCGGCGGCATTGGACAAAATATCCAGCGCGGTGAGGCTTTCCGACGACACCATCATGCGGAAGGCTTGGCCAAGCAGAAAATCGCCAACCAGAACGCTGGCTGCATTGCCCCATAACCGCCGTGCAGTCGGCTTGCCGCGCCGCAAGTCGCTGTCATCAACCACATCATCGTGCAGCAAAGTGGCGGTGTGCATATATTCGACAGCCGCCGCCATAGTCACTTGATGGCGACCCTTATAATCAGCCAGACGGGCGGCTGATAGCGTCAAAAGCGGGCGCAAACGTTTGCCGCCCGCGCCGATTAAATGCTCAGAAATCGCCGGTATCATCTCGGCAGCTGAATGCATGTTTTTGGCAATCTCAGCCTCAACCCCATCCAGCTCAGACTGAAAGAGTTTGTGCAGCTCAGATAGGGCGTCATCGGTAGGACGCGCACTCTCGCTAAAATTGATAATTTCTGCCATACTTACTTTAGCTTAGCCTTTCGTCGGCGATTATCGGCCAAATCGCCTGAGCGTCAAGTAAAACAGGCCGCGACAAAACCGTATTGAATGAGCGCGCTTATGCCGTCACAAGACAATGCATATTCTCAAGCTGAAACGTCGCAAGACGGGTTTTTGGGCAATAAATTGCGCCTGAAACAGCCGATTGACGGCTTTCGCTCGGGCCATGATGCGGTGTTGTTGGCAGCCGCCGCCGACCCGCCGCAAGGTGGGCATATTATCGAATTGGGCAGTGGGGCGGGTGTTGCGTCCTTGTGTTTTGCGGCGCGGCGCAGCGATGCGCAAGTGACCGGCCTTGAATATGATGACGCTTTGGTCGCTTTGGCTGAGCGCAATGCCGCCGCCAATGGCTTGGAACAGCGCACGCATTTTAAAACCGCCAATATTGCCGGTCGTTTTGCCGATTTGCATTTGGTCGCCAACAGCTTCGACGAAGTGATTGCCAATCCGCCGTTTTATGAGACGGGTCAAGTGCCGGATATCGAGCATGAGGGCAAAGCGCGGGCGCATATTGCCGACGAGGGCACATTGGATAGCTGGATTAAATGCGCCGCCGCTTTAACCCGCGCCAAAGGCCATATCAGTTTTATTCACCGCGCCGATGCGCTGGCGCAATTATTGGCAGTGATGAGCAAAAGATTGGGTGACTTGCACATTCTGCCGATTTGCCCGTCGCCGCAACGTGCCGCGACCCGCGTTTTGGTGCGCGGTCGCCGTGATGCCCGCGCGCCGGTGACTTTATTGCCGCCTTTGGTGCTGCAAAATGAGGATGGTCAGCCCAGCGAGGCGGCGGAAGCCGTGCTAAGAAACGGCGCGGCGCTTGCTTTTGGCGCAGGTGGCGGGTAAGTATCGCTCAAGCAATTTGTTTCACGAGCCGACCGGTATGACCGCATCAACTGCCCCGTCTTTTCAAGATCTTATTCTCAATCTGCAACGCTATTGGGCCGATGAAGGCTGTGTGGTGTTGCAGCCCTATGATATGGAGATGGGCGCGGGCACGTTTCATCCGGCCACCATATTGCGCGCCCTTGGGCCTGAGCCTTGGAATGCCGCTTATGTGCAGCCGTCGCGCCGCCCGACCGATGGTCGCTATGGCGAAAACCCCAATCGGTTTCAACATTATTATCAGTTTCAGGTGATATTAAAGCCGTCGCCCGACAATATTCAGGAGCTCTATTTGGAGAGCTTGAAAGTGCTGGGCATTGACCCGATGGCGCATGATATTCGTTTTGTCGAAGATGATTGGGAAAGCCCGACGCTGGGCGCGTGGGGCTTGGGCTGGGAGGTTTGGTGCGATGGCATGGAAGTATCGCAATTTACTTATTTTCAGCAAGTCGGCGGCATTGATTGCGAGCTGGTAGCGGGCGAGTTGACCTATGGTCTGGAGCGTCTGGCGATGTATGTGCAAGGCACAGATAATGGCTTTGATTTGGACTTTAACGGGCGCGGCACAAAATATGGTGACGTGTTTCACCGCGCCGAAGTCGAGTTTTCGCATTATAATTTTGACGCCGCCACTACGGATATTTTATTCCGCCATTTTGAAGATGCCGAAGCCGAATGCATGCAATTGGTTGAAAAAGGTTTGGCTTTGCCGGCCTATGACCAATGCATGAAGGCCAGCCATAATTTCAATTTGCTGGATGCGCGCGGCGTGATTTCAGTGACTGAACGCCAAGCCTATATCGGTCGTGTGCGCGCTTTGGCGAAAGCTTGCGCCGAGGCATGGTTGGAAAATAAAGTTGCGGGAGGTGCCAATGGCTGACCTGCTGCTTGAGCTTTATTCGGAAGAAATTCCCGCCGGAATGCAAGCCGGTGCAGCGGCGCAATTAGAGCGTCATATTAGCGGTTTTCTGGCCGGATTTGACGTTGCGCCTTCCCATATGGCGGTGCATGTCGCGCCGCAGCGTTTGGCTTTGTTGGCGGATGGCTTGCCGCAAAATTTGCCCGACCGCAAAGAAGAGAAAAAAGGCCCGCGTGTTGACGCGCCGGAAAAAGCCATTGAAGGGTTTTTGCGCGCTAATGGATTGGACAATACTGACGCGTTAAGTGTGCGCGAAGATAAAAAAGGCGATTTCTACGTCTTGGAAATTGACGAGCCGGGGCGGCCTTTGGCGGAAGCTCTGGCGACATTTTTGCCCGCCATGATTGAGGGCTTTCAATGGCCTAAATCTATGCGCTGGGGTGCGCGCAGCTTGCGTTGGGTGCGCCCTTTGCGGGGCATTTTATGCGTGTTTGACGGCGAGATTGTGCCGTTTGACGTCGATGGCATTACCAGCAGCAACATCACTTACGGCCACCGCTTTATGGCCCCTGCGGCGTTAACCATCACCACACAAGCCGATTATCTGGGCACTTTGGATGCCGCTTATGTGCTGGCTGATGCGGCCGTGCGCGAGGCGATGATTGCCGAAGAGGCCACTAAATTGGCGGCAAATGTCGCGTGTGCCTTGGTGGAAGATGCCGGTTTGACGCGCGAAACCGCAGGTCTGGTTGAATGGCCGGTGCCGTTATTGGGCACAATCGATGCTAAGTTTATGGATGTGCCGGAAGAAGTGCTGATTTCGGTTATGCGCACGCATCAGAAATATTTCGCGCTGCGCCAAAAAGACGGCAAGCTGGCACCGTATTTCATCACTGTTTCCAATATGCTGACCGATGATAAAGGCGCGGCGATTATTGCCGGTAATGAGCGCGTATTGCGCGCGCGCTTATCGGATGGGCGGTTTTTCTGGGACCAAGATCGTAAAGAAAGCTTGGAAAGCCGTTTGCCCGCGCTGGAAAAAATTACCTTTCAAGCCAAGCTGGGCACAGTGCGTCAAAAGGCTGAACGCATTGCCGCGCTGGCGGCTATGTTGGCGCCTAGCTTAAAGGCCGATGCAGCTCCGGTGGAGACGGCAGGGCGCTTGAGTAAGGCCGATTTGACTTCCGGCATGGTTTACGAGTTCCCTGAATTGCAGGGCATTATGGGCGGCTATTACGCGCAAAATGACGGGCTGGGCGACGCTGTCGCCGCCGCTATTCGCGACCATTACAGCCCGCTGGGGCCGGGTGATGCGATACCTGAAACGCCGGAAGGCCAAGCTGTCGCGCTGGCTGATAAGATTGATACTTTGGCCGGCTTTTGGTCAATCGACGAAAAGCCGACCGGTTCAAAAGACCCGTATGCGCTGCGCCGCGCCGCGTTGGGTGTTATTCGCATTTTGTTGGAAACCGACACCAGACTGCCTTTGCGGCCTGTGCTTGAAAAAGCATTTGCTCAATATGTGAGCGGCAATGCGCCGGTTGATGATTTGCTGGGCTTTATTGCCGACCGGTTGAAAGTGCATTTGCGCGAGCAGGGCGTATCGCATGATGTGGTTAGTGCAGTGTTTGCACTGGGCAGTGATGATGTCGTAGAGCTTGCGACCCGCGGCGCGCATGTGCAGGCCTTTTTGGCCAGCGATGACGGAGCTAATTTGAAAGCCGCATTTAGTCGCGCCAATGGTATTTGCACCAAAGCGGCGCATGATGCGACGGCGGTTGATGCGGCGCTCTTGCAAGATGACGCTGAAAAAGCTTTGTCGGCAGCGATTGAAAAAGTGGCTGAAATGGCAGCTGACAATCTCGATGGTTTCGCCGCCTATCTTGATGGTTTGGCGACTTTGCGCGCGCCGGTTGATGCGTTTTTCGAGGCCGTGATGGTCAATGATGAAAACCAAGATATCCGGCAGAATCGTCTATCCTTGTTGCAGGCGTTGATTCAGCAAATGCGTCGTGCCGCAAATTTTGACCTGATTGAATAGGGACGGATGATGAGCGATCGCAAATTTGTCTATGCTTTTGAAGACGGATTTGCCGAAGGCTCGGCAGCCGATACCGCGCTTTTGGGCGGTAAAGGCGCGAATCTCGCCGAGATGTGCCAAATGGGCTTGCGCGTGCCGCCCGGCTTCACCATCACCACCGAAGTCAGCAATTATTATACCGCGCATGACGGGCAATTTCCTGACGGGCTGAAACAGCAGGTCGAGACGGCCTTAGCCAAGCTTTCCGAAAATATGCAAATGGGCTTTGGCGATAGCGCTAACCCTTTGCTGGTGTCTGTGCGCTCTGGCTCGCGCGCCTCTATGCCGGGCATGATGGATACGGTGCTTAATCTCGGCCTCAATGATGCAACGGTTGCCTCTATGGCTGAGAAAACCGGCGATGCCCGCTTTGCGTGGGACAGCTATCGGCGTTTTTTGCAAATGTATGGCGATGTCGTGATGGGCGTGGCGCATGATTTTTTCGAAGAGATTATCGACGATTATAAATTTGAAAATGCGCTGTCGCTGGACGCTGATCTGGATGCGGATGATTGGCAAGATATTTGCGCCCGCTTTGCTGAGATGATTGAGACCGAGGCCGGTCGCCCGTTTCCGCAAGATACGCATGAGCAATTATGGGGCGCGATTGGTGCGGTGTGCGAAAGCTGGAATAATGCGCGCGCGCAAACCTATCGCAAATTGCACAATATTCCCGATGATTGGGGCACGGCGGTTAATGTGCAGTCTATGGTGTTCGGTAATTTGGGCGATACCAGCGCGACCGGTGTTGCGTTCACGCGCAATCCGTCGACGGGCGAAAACCATTTATATGGCGAGTATCTCATTAACGCGCAGGGCGAGGATGTTGTGGCGGGTATTCGTACGCCGCTGTTTCTGACCCGCGCGGCGCGAGAAGAGGGCGGCATGAGCGAGCCTTCGCTTGAAGAAGCCATGCCAGAGGTTTTTGGCGAGTTGCAGCAGGTTTTTGCCCGTCTCGAAGTGCATTTTTCGGACATGCAAGATGTTGAGTTTACGGTTCAAAATGGCCGTTTGTTTATTCTGCAAACCCGCACCGGCAAGCGCACTGTTAAGGCCGCGCTTAAAATCGCCGTTGATTTGGTCAATGAAGGTGTGATTGAGCGAGATGAGGCGATATTGCGCATTGAGCCGGAAGCGCTTGAGCAATTATTACACCCGACACTCGACCCGCGCGCGCCGGTTGAGGTTTTGACCAAGGGCTTGCCGGCCTCGCCCGGGGCGGCTTCGGGCAAAATCGTGTTTTCGGCTGACCGCGCAGAAGCTCTGGCGGCGCGCGAAGAAAAAGTCATTTTGCTGCGCATGGAAACCAGCCCGGAAGATATTCACGGCATGTATGCAGCGCAGGCGATTTTGACCTCGCGCGGCGGCATGACCAGTCATGCGGCTGTGGTGGCGCGTGGGCTGGGGCGGCCATGCGTGTCGGGTGCCGGACAAGTGCTGATTGATAATGAGCAGCAGGTCGCGCGCATTGGCGATGAAGAATTGCGCGAAGGCGATGTGATTACCGTCGACGGCACGTCGGGTCGGGTGATGCGCGGTGAAGTACCGACGATGGAGCCGGAGCTAAGTGGTGATTTCGGCACCTTAATGGGCTGGGCAGATGAGCGGCGTCACCTCGCTGTGCGGGCCAATGCGGAAACCGAAAAAGACGCGGCGCGGGCGCGTCGTTTCGGGGCGCAAGGCATTGGTTTGTGCCGCACCGAGCATATGTTCTTTGAGCCGAGCCGCATTGCCTTGGTACGGCAAATGATTTTGGCGAAAGATACAAATGCGCGCCAATCTGCCTTGGATGCTTTGCAGCCCGAACAAGAGAAAGATTTTATCGCGCTGTTTAACGCGATGCAGGGCCTGCCCGTCACCATTCGTTTGCTCGACCCGCCTTTGCATGAGTTTTTGCCGCGCCCTGAAGATGACATCAGTGCGTTGGCTGAAGCCTTGGGCGAGACGACCAGCCAGTTGCGTGCAGCGATTTTGGCCATGACGGAAAGTAATCCGATGCTCGGTCATCGCGGCAGTCGTTTGGCAGTTACCGCGCCGGAAATTTACACCATGCAATTGCGGGCGATTTTTGCCGCTATGGCGGCCAGCACCCCCGAAGCGCCGGTTGAGATAATGTTTCCGCTGATTGCCAGTAGTGGTGAATTGGCGCAAATGATAGCGCCGGTGGCAGAGCTGGCGGCGGCGTATGGCGTGTCTGAAGACGCTTATGCCATTGGCACGATGATTGAGGTGCCGCGTGCCGCTTTGATTGCCGATAAGCTGGCCGCGCAAGTCGCTTTCTTTTCTTTCGGCACTAATGATTTGACGCAGACCACTTTTGGGCTGAGCCGCGATGATGCAGGCAGTTTTTTACCGCGTTATATATCGCGGCAAATTCTATCGGCTGACCCGTTTGCCAAATTGGATGAAGACGGGGTTGGGGCGCTGATGGCGATGGCGGCAGAAAAAGGCCGCGCGGTTAATGCGCATTTGAAGCTGGGCGTATGTGGTGAGCACGGCGGCGACCCGTCTAGCATCGCCTTTTGTCATAAGCTTGGTTTTGACTACGTTTCATGCTCGCCGTTTCGTGTGCCGATTGCCCGATTGGCCGCAGCACAAGCAGCGTTACGTATAGATAATGAAGCCGCCCAAGCGGATTAATAAGTCATATTTTTGTAAAAAAACGTGAACGTGGCCTGCTTTGCAGTATCGGCGAAGCAGCTTAACTCTCCCTTTAACGGTTTTTTGACCGTCATTGCCGCAACATAACAAACAGAGGTGCATATGCTGCGTTTGTTGGAATGGCTGGATTTTAGATATTTGTGGGGGCCGACCAAGCCGCTTCTCATGCGTCTGGGGGCGTTGAGCTTTGTCTTGTTCATGCTGGGGCGTATTATCAGCGCGGCGGCCAATCCTGACACAATCGTTAGCCGTGCCGTGCCGCCGGTTGATCCGGTGATAGAATATAGCCGTGCCGAAAGTCTCTTCGCCGGTCGCCGTACGACCAATAAGCGCGAGACCTTTGCCCAAGCGCAGCGTTGTCTGGCACAAGCGATTTATTTTGAGGCGCGTTCAGAGCCGGTCGAAGGGTGGCATGCGGTGGCTGATGTGGTTATCAATCGCGCTATTTCGCGGCGTTATCCGGCCTCGATTTGTGGTGTGGTTTTTCAGGGCGAGCGTCGGCGGCATAAATGCCAGTTTTCATTTGCGTGCGACGGCCTCTCAGACCGCGCACAAAATAAACGCTTATGGCAGCAAGCTATGCTGGTTTCGGCAAATAAGCTGACGGAGTGGCGGGCCGAGCCGGTGATGCGCCGCGCGACCCATTATCATGCCGATTATGTTAACCCGTATTGGAACCGCGACATGGTTAAGCTGGCCAAAATCGGACGGCATATATTTTATACCGACAATATATCAGCGGGTTTTTAGCGAATATCGATGTCGAGACCCAAATCAAGGGTCAAAGCCGAATGCGTTACCGCCCCGACGGAAATGAAATCGACGCCGCTTTCGGCAATACCGACCACGGTTTCTTCTGACACCCGACCCGATGCTTCGAGTACCGCTTGGCCTTGATTAATGGCAACGGCTTCAGCCAATTGGGCGGGGCTCATATTATCGAGCAAAACAATCTGCGCTTTGGCGGCCAGCGCTTCCTTTAATTGGTCGAGTGTGTCGACTTCAATTTCAATCGCTAGCATATGACCGGCGGCGGCTTGCGCGGCTTGCAGCGCGGCGGTAATGCCACCGGCGACAGCGATGTGATTGTCTTTGATAAGCACGGCATCATCCAAACCGAAGCGGTGATTGACACCGCCACCGGCGCGGACAGCGAATTTTTCGGCGGCGCGCAAACCGGGTGTTGTTTTGCGCGTATCGCAAATTTTCGCTTTGGTGTGTGCCACCAGCCCGACCAATGTCGCTGTTTTGCTGGCAATACCCGACAAATGCCCGAGATAATTCAATGCTACACGTTCAGCCGCCAAGAGGGCGCGCGCCGGTCCGGCGATTTCAGCCACATCATCGCCCGGGTTCAGCGTCTCGCCATCTTGTTTATGGCGGGTAACGGTAAGGCCGCTTCGATTGGTGCTGAATGCCGCTTCGACCAAATCCATGCCCGCCAGCACACCGCTTTCGCGCGCGCGGATTACGGCATGCGCTGTCGCATTGGCCGGGATAACCGCTTGCGAGGTGACGTCGCCACTGCGTCCCCAATCTTCAGCCAACGCATCTTTAACCAGCTTTTTGACCATCAGCGCAGGCAAGGGCGTTAATTCAGGCGAAATGGGCTTGCTCATATTTGTCGTTCCAATTCAATGCGGTTTGCTTCTTCCCATTCCTTGCCATCCGATTGCCTATCATTGGCATTCATATCAGCAGCCAGATCAGCAGCCAGATCAGCAGCCAGATCAGCAATTGTCAGGCGCGAATGAGTAGCTTGGGGGGCGATGTCGCCAAAATCTGTACGACTGTGACCACCGCGGCTTTCTTGCCGTTGCAAAGCAGCCAAAGTCACCAGCTGCGCCGCCACTACCATATTGGCGAAAGGCGCGATGCTGCCGGCGGCTTTTTCAAGGCGGTATAATTCAGCCAGTGCGTGCTTCAGGCCTGTTTCATTGCGCAAAACACCAACATTGTTTTGCATCACGGCGCGCAATTTTTGCGTCGCCGGTGCAAAGGTCGGCATATCGCCATCAATACGGGTTTGCGGCGGGGCCGGTCGGGCGGTGGTTGACGGCGGCACCATATGATTAATGTCTTCGGCAATGCGCGCCGCAAATACCACGGCTTCGAGCAGCGAGTTACTGGCCAAGCGATTGGCACCATGCAGACCGGTGGCGGCAACCTCGCCGCAAGCCCATAATCCGGCCAGTCCGGTGCGGCCTTGTTTATCGGTTTGAATGCCACCCATATGAAAATGCGCCGCCGGCGCGACAGGCAGGCTTTGCTGCGTCGGGTCAATACCGGCTTTTCGGCACGTCTCGGCAACTGTTGGAAACCGTTCGGTTAATTTATCAGCCAGACCGCTTGGGCGTAAATCAAGACCGACAAAACCAGTTTTGGTTATCTCATCAAACACGCCACGCGCCACCACATCGCGCGGTGCCAGTTCGCCATCTTTATGGATATTTGGCATAAACCGTTCGCCATGGGCGTTGACTAAAATCGCCCCTTCGCCGCGCAATGCTTCGGTCGCCAATGGGGCAGGGTCGCTGCCATTTGAAAACGGGCCGGTTAGTGCGGTTGGGTGAAATTGCACAAATTCAGCATCGGCAATCGGCGCACCGGCGCGCGCGGCCATGCCAAGTGCTTCACCATTGGCGCCGACAGGATTGGTTGTGACGGCATATAAATGACCGATGCCGCCGGTTGCCAAAACCGTGGCACGTGCGCGTATCAATATCGGTCCTTGCAAGGTGCTGCCGGAAGAAGGGCGGGCAAAGACACCGACAACGCGGCCTTCTTCAACGGCCAATTCATAGGCGGCGAACCCTTCCATGAAATCAATGCCGGGCGAGGCCTCCGCGTGACGGCCTAAGGCTTTCATAATTTCGCGGCCTGCGCGGTCGCCGCGCACACCGATAATGCGGTTATGACTGTGGGCAGCCTCGCGACCAAGCGCATAGTCACCGGTAACGGTTTTATCAAACGGCACACCTAAATCAGCCAAATCGGCGATGCGGGCGGCGGCATCTGTTGCTACCAATCGGGCGATTTCATCGTCAACCAGTCCTGCACCGGCGGCAATCGTATCGGCGATATGGTTTTCAATCGAGTCATCGGCACCAATAGCGGCGGCAATGCCGCCTTGCGCCCATTGGCTGGCGCTGCCTTTTTTGCGTTTGCCGGCGGCCATAATGGTGACCGGACGCGGGGCTAATTTCAACGCGGTAAACAGACCGGCCAAACCGGCCCCAATGACCAGCACGTCACCGACATCAATAATGTTTGATGTGTGGGGTTGGGCCATTAGCGGCTCAGCTCAATCATCCGCTCAACAGCTGCCCGCGCCTTATCAGCAATAGCGGCCTCAACCTCAATTTCAGTGCGGTTATAAACCATTGCTTCCAACACTTTCGGCAGCGTGATTTGCTTCATATGCGGGCAAAGATTGCACGGGCGCACAAAATTAACATTGGGATTTTCAACTGCGATATTGTCGCTCATTGAGCATTCGGTGACCATCATCACACGGTCGGGCTGGTTGTCGCTGACCCATTTAATCATCGCCGAGGTTGAGCCGGAGAAATCGGCTTCATCCAGCACATCAGGTTTGCACTCAGGATGCGCGATGATGCGCAGACCCGGGTCGTCTTGGCGATATTGCTTCAGCTCATCAGCGGTAAATAATTCATGCACTTCGCAGCGGCCTTTCCAGGCAATCACTTCGACATCGGCTTCTTTGGCAACATTTTGTGCCAGATATTCATCCGGTATGCACAAGACGCGGTCTGTGCCCATGCCATTGACGATTTTCACCGCATTGGATGAGGTGCAGCAGACATCGCTCTCGGCTTTGACGGCGGCGGATGTATTAACATAGGTGACAATCGGCACGCCCGGATAGGCTTCGCGCAGCGCACGCACATCGGCGGCGGTGATGGATTCTGCCAACGAACAACCGGCGCCCATATCGGGTATCAGCACGGTTTTTTCCGGATTGAGCAGCTTCGAGGTTTCAGCCATGAAGTGCACACCGCATTGCACAATCATATCGCCTTCAGCTTTGGCGGCTTCGACCGCCAATTGCAAACTGTCGCCAACGACGTCAGCGATGCAGTGAAAAATTTCCGGTGTCTGATAATTATGCGCCAAAATGACGGCGTTTTTCTCTTTTTTCAGCTCATTAATCGCTTTGATATAAGGCGCAAAAAACGGCCACTCGACAGACGGGATAACAGACTGCACCCTGTCGTAAAGCGGCGCCATATCGCGCGCCAAACCGTCTGTGTAGCTGATATCCATTTCCTGCAAAATGCGGGCGCCGGTTTGACCGGGCAGGGCTGTTTGCCCCTCTTGCATCAGGCTTGTACTTAGCTGAACCATAATCATCTCCATTTATACTCAAAATGAGCATAATTGATATCTATTAATATGAACGTCTAACGGGCAAAAGCAAGGCAAAAAAACGGGTTTTATCGCGGCAATAGCGCGCCGCCTATTTGGGCGAAAACTTGCTCGGACGGGCGCGACCTGATGAGACGCGCAAACCGGCCAGGGGTCGCTCGGCGGCTTGGGTAGCGCGGATACGAAATATTTCTGCCGGTCGGCCACGCGCCCGTTCCATGGTGCCGGTCGGTTCGAGAAAACCGGACTTCTCGACCAAGCGGCGAAAATTTTGTTTGTGCAGATTAGCACCCATAACCAGCTCAGTTGTCGCTTGTAAAGCGCGCAAAGTAAAACGCGGCGGCATGAGGTCGAAAATCACCGGACGGTATTTTAGCTTGCCGCGCAACCGCCCCAAAGCGGTGGCCAATATACGTCGATGGTCAAGTTGCAAAGGTGTGCCGAGTGGTCGTTGGGTCGCGGGTTGCGTTACCCGCCCATCATGCATAGCCTCAGCCACCAGTGCGGCTTGGTATAATAATTCATAGCGTTCCAGCACAAACTCTTCATCCCATTGTGCGCCGTCTCGGCCAAAAGCCAGTCGCACACGGTCGATTTGGTTTGGGTTTTTCTTTAACCATTTATCGAGTGCGGGCAAAATAATCGCGTCTAGCATGTCGGGACGGTCTGTGCGCCAATCTTCCCACGGGAAATAGTCATAAATGTCGCCCCAATTATTGGCTGCAGTTTCACCGTCAGCTGCATCATGCGTGCGGCTGAGGGCAAGATAGCCAACCGACACAACATGCCGGTCCGTTTCGCCACTATGGCGGCCTTGGTCGGCGAAAGTGTAAAGCTGCTCAATATGGGCCAAATCAACACCAACCTGTTCGCTCACCCATTGGCGTAAGCCGGTTTCCATTGTGCGATGAATATGCGGCATGAACGGACCGCGCGGGAGACGATGCAAATCAACACCTTCATCTCCGACCAGTCGGCATTGCAAGCAGCTGCCATGACTGCGCAAAATGGCGGTCGACAAATCGATAAATATTTCGCTGGATGGCGCGCTCATGTGGCGAGTGTAAATCGCCGCAATAAAATTGCTACCCTAAAAAATATCCGCTTATTGGGCGTTAGCCAGCCTTGCGAACAATAATGCTACCGGCAGAATAACCCGCGCCAAAGCTGCAAATCACGCCGGTTTCACCGCTCTCAAAATCGCCATTATGCTTGTGGAAAGCGATGATGGAACCGGCTGAACTGGTATTGGCATATTCATCCAACACAGTCGGCTGCAAGTCGTCATTCGGGTCATGGCCCAGCACTTTTTTGGCGATGAAATCATTCATATTGCGGTTGGCTTGGTGCAGCCACATGCGGCGCAAATTGCCTGCTGCCAAATTATTATCGGCCAGATGAGAGGTAATCATTTGCGCAACCATCGGTGCGACTTCACGGAAAACCTTGCGGCCCTCTTGGATGAACAGCTTATCATCATCGTCGCGATTTTCAGGATGCGAGCGATTGAGAAAGCCGAAATTATTGCGAATATTATTTGAGAATTGCGTCATCAGGCGTGTGTCAACAATATCAAAGCGCGATTTATCGTTCGCCAAATCGGCATCTTCCAAAATAACTGCTGTGCAGACATCGCCAAAAATAAAGTGACTGTCGCGGTCGCGCCAGTTCAAATGGCCTGAGCAAATTTCCGGATTAACCATCAGCACACGCTTGGCAGAGCCGGAGCGCACCATATCGTAACCGGTCTGAATGCCGAACGTGGCTGAAGAACACGCCACATTCATATCGAAAGCAAAGCCTTCAATGCCGAGCAATTGCTGAATTTCAATCGACATAGCCGGATAAGCGCGTTGCAAATTGGCGCAAGCGACAATCACCGCATCAATATCTTCTGCGGTCACATTGGCGTTTTTCATCGCCATCGTCGCGGCGGCGACGCCCATTTCAGCCATCAGGCTTGGCTCTTCATTGGGCCGTTCTTCAATGCGCGGAGCCATAAAGTCGAGGTCTAAAATGCCTGACTTATTAACCACATAACGGCTTTTAATGCCGGAGGCTTTTTCGATAAATTCGGAGCTAGAGGGAGACAGCGCTTCTACGTCACCGGCTTCAATTGCGGCTGCATTTTCGGCATTAAAGCGTTCAACATAAGCGTTGAAATTTGCAACCAACTCGTCATTGCTGATGCTTTCTTCGGGCGTGAACAGCCCTGTTCCGGTAATGGCAACTTGTTTCATGCGAACTCTCCCTTTGTTTTCTTTTATCACAGTGTCGCGTTGCGATAAAAGCGCCGCGCAGAGATTTTTAGCCTTTTGAGTGTCACATTGCGTGACAGATTATTACGCGTTTTCCTCAAACAAGCCACCGCGCGGGATAATGTCATGGCCTTGGGCTTGCAAGTTCAACTCTAGCGCGTCTTCGCGTATCAACGCCAAGCCGATATCACCGCGCACCGCCACCAACTGGCCAACAACGCGCTCACCGGCATTTATATCTGTGCCGATTTCCAAATCGCCCTTAGACAGGGCTACTTTATGTAGTTTTTTGCGCAAACTGCCCTTGCGATGGGTTCGCGAGGTCACTTCTTGGCCGATAAAGCAGCCTTTTTGAAAATCGATTGCGTGCATACGCTGCAAGCCGAACTCCAGCGGAAACACTGTGCCGGGCGGCATATCTTGCGGCCCTTGCGGAACACCGAGGCGCAGGCGATTATCATGCCATGCGGCTAAATCAGCCTTGGGAAGTGAGAGAGCAGCGGCATCGCTCAAAAACCCGCGCAAGCCCAGCCCTTCATGGCGCGGGTCTTCGACAAAACCTTCCATAGGCGGGCAGGGGTAGCCGTCTTCTTGCCATAGCGCATGCACTTCAAGCGCGCTCATTTCAAGCTGCACATCAGCGCGCAATTTATAAAGGGTGAGCTTTTTCACCAGCGCATCTGCCGTTGCTGCGTCACAATCCAGCAATAAGCAATCTTCTTCTGCATAAATCAGAAAATCATGCAGCACTTTGCCTTGCGGGGTCAGCAAGGCGGTCATAACGCATGCGCCCGTCGGCAAGCCGGTAACGTTTTGTGTCACCAGGTTTTGCAAAAAATCGATGCGTTCACTGCCGGAAAGGCGAATGACGGCGCGGTCAGTCAATAATGTGTGCATGATGCTCATGCCTCAGATGTGCGCCGTTTCAGCGGTTTTTTCAAGTCTGTTTATGTCAGCGCATATGCGACTGGTCGCGCAGGCAAGGCTGGCCTATAGTGGGCGCATGGCTCGCAACACACTTCTCATCGTGCCGCCGCACCGGCTGGATGCTTTTGCCGCTACCGGCGTGTTGGCAGATTTATTGCGCGCCGAGCCGCATATCGGTGTTGAAATTATATGCCGCGAAAGCGATGTCGCTTTGTTTCAAGATGCGCCGGGCATATTGAAATTCATTAGCTATAAAGATGATGCCAAACCGGGCACCTCGCAAATGATGCAAACCATGGGGCGCACATGGCACCGCATTGTTTCTTTAACGGCGCGACGCTTGCCGCTTTTTTTATGGGCCAAGCATCGCCATTTTTTCCGCTATGAGGCAGGCACTTATGTTTTGCCGTCTTTATTTGCGCCGCAGCAAAAAGCGCACCCAAGCGTTTGGATTCCCGACCGCTTGCATTTGGCCTTGCCGGAGACACTTGCGCCTACCGCGCCTTTGATTGTTTTTGCCACTGAAGAGAGCGGTCGCGCCCTTTGGGATTGGCGGCATTATGCTGAATTGGCTTGGCGTTTGGCCGACAGTGTTGCGGCTCTTAAGCAGGCTCATATTGTGGTTTTGGCACCGGCGCATTGCCCGATTGCTGAGGGGCTGAAAGATAATATCCCAGCCGGTCAAATCACACATTTCCAGCATTTGGCTTACAGTAAACAGGCCGCGCTGATGCGCCGTGCGGCGGTAACAATCGGCACAGACAGGCTGGCGGCACGCATGGCCCCTTATGTCGGCTGTGGGCTGACCTTAAGGCTTGATATTGGCGAGCCGAAGCAGAGCGGGCGGCCATATGGGCTTTATGTCGGTCATGACCCTAATGAGGTGGCCGCTTATATCCAGAGCAACTTGCCGCAAACTGTTACGCAAAGCGTTACAAACCCTATTGGCTCTGATACAAACGCACATGATGCTAAAGCTGATTTGCAGTCTTTGGCAGCGCAATTGAATCGGATTAATCGACAGGACGAACCATGAGCGAAGCATATGACTTGGTAATTAAAGGCGGCACTTTGGCGACGGCTAAAGGTAGCGAACAAACCGATATTGCGATTAAAGACGGGCGTTTCGCCGCGATTGGTGATTTGGCTGATGCGTCGGCTGATGAAATTCTCGAAGTTAACGGTCTAACGGTTTTGCCCGGTGTCATTGATACGCAAGTGCATTTTCGCGAGCCGGGCATTGAGCATAAAGAAGATTTGCAATCCGGGTCTTTGGCGGCAGTGATGGGCGGCGTAACAGCGGTGTTTGAAATGCCGAACACCAAGCCGCCAACCACCTCGAAAGAAGCGATTGAAGATAAAGTGGCGCGTGGGCGCGATCGTATGCATTGCGATTTTGCCTTTTATGTCGGCGGCACGCATGAAAATGCGGCTGAACTGCCACAGCTTGAGCGGATGGACGGGATTTGCGGCGTCAAAGTTTTCATGGGCTCATCAACCGGTAATTTGCTGGTGCCGGATGATGACGGTGTCGGCGATATTTTGAAACATATTAAACGCCGCGCCGCGTTTCACAGCGAAGATGAATATCGTTTGCGCGAGCGTCGTCCGCTGGCTGAAACCGGCAAGGTTGAAACGCATCCGGTTTGGCGCGATGCCGAAGCGGCAATCTCGTCAACCCGTCGGTTGATTAAATTGGCCCGCGAAGCGAACCAGAAAATCCATGTGCTACACGTCACCACAGAAGAAGAAATGCAAATGCTGGCCGCCAATCGCGATATTGTTTCGGTGGAAGTGACGCCGCAGCACCTGACTTTGGTCGCACCGCAAGCTTATGAGGAAATCGGCACTTATGCGCAAATGAACCCGCCCATTCGAGAGGCGCGCCATCGCGCGGCACTTTGGAAAGCGCTGGAGCAGGGCATTGTCGATGTGCTTGGCTCTGACCATGCGCCGCATACGAAGGAAGAAAAAGCCGAAACCTATCCGCATTCACCGGCCGGTATGCCGGGCGTGCAAACCCTATTGCCGGTAATGCTGGGGCATATGGCTGAGGGCAAGCTGTCGCTTGAAAAACTGGTAAGTTTGACCAGTCTCAATGCGGTTAAGCTGTTTAATATAAAAGAGAAGGGCGAAGTGAAGATTGGCAATCATGCAGATTTGACCTTTGTCGATTTGAAACGTAGCGAAACCATTTCCGAAGAATGGGTTGCATCGCGCTGTGGCTGGTCGCCCTTTACCGGACGCACCGTCACTGGCTGGCCGGTCGGCACTATGGTGCGTGGCACACGCGTTATGTGGCAGGGCGAATTAACCGCCCCGTCTACCGGTCAACCGGTTAAATTTGATATTTAGTAGGAGAAGATAATGTCAGACAGTTTCCGTGCTCTGCGATTGCAGAAAAATGATGACGGCCAAAGCCATGAAATGGTGGAATTGACCGAAGCCGATTTGATGGATGGTGATGTCACGGTTTGTGTTTCGCATTCCACATTGAATTATAAAGATGGTCTGGCTCTCACGGGCGCGTCGCCTGTCGTGCGTGTATGGCCGATGATTCCGGGTATTGATTTCGCCGGTACGGTTGAAAGCTCGTCGCATGCTGATTTTAAAGAAGGCGATGAAGTTATCTTGAACGGTTGGGGTGTCGGCGAAACGCATTTTGGCGGCTA
Organism: Alphaproteobacteria bacterium; assembly: GCA_965657665.1. GTDB lineage: Bacteria > Pseudomonadota > Alphaproteobacteria > RS24 > RS24 > UBA8337. The sequence continues at coordinate 21,009 of CBFHPF010000012.1, forward strand.
TGCCGGTAAAGCCCGCGTCAATGGCGACTGGCTGATTAAACGCCCTGAGGCCATTTCTGCCTCGCGCGCGATGGCTATCGGTACAGCCGGTTATACCGCCATGTTGTGCGTCATGGCGCTGATGGACACGCCGCAAGATGCCGGTGAGATTTTGGTCACTGGCGCGGCCGGTGGCGTTGGCTCGGTGGCTTTGGCTCTGCTGTCAAAAATGGGCTACCAAACCGTTGCCTCAACAGGGCGCGCATCTGAAGCCGAATATCTGACTTCTTTGGGTGCCGGTCGGATTATTGACCGCGCTGATTTGTCTGAAAAAGGCCGTCCCCTTGATAGAGAAAACTGGGCCGGTGTTGTCGATGCTGTCGGCAGTCACACATTGGCAAACGCCATTGCGCAAACCAAATATGGCGGCACGGTTGCAGCTTGCGGCTTGGCGCAAGGCCCTGATTTACCGGCTACGGTGATGCCGTTTATTCTGCGCGGCGTGACGTTGCGCGGCATTGATAGCGTTATGGCACCGCGCGCGCTGCGCGAGCAAGCATGGGCGCATTTGGCCGAGCATTTGGATATGGACAAGCTGGACGCAATGAGCACGCATGCCAGCTTGGATGATCTGCCCGAATTGGGACAGAAAATCCTCGCCGGTCAAACGCGTGGTCGGGTGATTGTCGATATCGCCTAAGTGTTGCGGCGGTGCTTAACTCAATATCCCTAAAATATTGAATAGGCACCGTCGATAACAAACAAGTCGCCGGAATGGAATGATGACGCGTCAGAGGTCAAATAGACCGCCATGCCGCCAAAATCTTCCGGTTCGCCCCAACGTTTCGCCGGAACACGCGCCATCACCATTTCTTGGAAACGGTCATTGCCTTGTGCGCCTTCGGTCATATCGGTGGCAATCCAGCCCGGCAAAATAGCATTGGCGCGCACGCCATAGCGCGCATGCTCAACGGCAATCGCTTTCATCATGGAAACGACAGCGCCTTTGGTGGCGGCATAATGCTGGTTACGGGCCGCGCCCTCAATCGCGGCGAGGCTGGCAATGCCAACCAATG
>CBFHPF010000013.1:0-21494 GCA_965657665.1 Alphaproteobacteria bacterium
CAGGAGAACATTATGCGCTCGAAGTGCATGGTGATTCGATGATTGAAGCGGGTATTCTGGATGGCGACACGGCGATTATTCAAAGCGGCGCGACTGCCGAAAACGGCGAAATTGTTGTCGCTTTGGTTGAAGGCCATGAAGCGACGCTGAAGCGTTTGCGCCGTAAGGGCGAAATGATTGCGCTGGAAGCTGCCAATCAGGCTTATGAAACCCGCATTTTCCGCTCAGACCAAGTGCGTGTGCAAGGCCGCCTCGTCGGTCTTATCCGCAAATACTAAATCAATTACTGCTTATTGCTGCCACAAGCGGGCGCGTTTGGCGCGCTTAACATATAGCTTGCGGCCATCGCTATTGACCTGCAACGGCACGCCGCGTTTAAGCTTCGGCTCATCCAGCAGCAAGGCCTTGCACGGATAGCGCGCCGTATAAAACGGTAAGATTACCAAGTCGCCCTCATTACACGCCGTCGTTAGTCGACGCGGATGGGTGAGATAAGCCACCACCATTAAATCTTTTGAGCGCACACCACAGCCCGGCGCACAGGATAAGCCATCGCCCAGAGCGTCTGCATCTTCGCCGTGATAACGCGCCATAACACCCAACTCATAGCCATGCCCGTTGCGGCGCAATAATTTGAGACCCAGCCCCTGCTCTTGCACGACAATCGCATCGCGCCCCACCAAATGCGCCACCGGTCGATTGCCGGAACCGAGAAACAAACCCGCCAGTAAAATCGGCACAACCCCGACAAGCCGCCAGCGCGTTTGCACCAAGCACAAAAACACAAAGCCAATAACAGCAACCGGCAAAACCCAATCGGGGCTGGCACCGGAGCGCCATAAAGCACCATTGAAAGAGGTTATCCAAGAGGCAACGCCTATTACTGCTTCAATGCCTTGCTGCATAAAAAACAGCGACAGCCACTCGCCGCCCAACGGCATCAGCAAAAGACTGAGCGGTGCCATTGGCATAATCAACGTGCCGAAAAGCGGCATGGCCAGCAAATTGGACGGCAATCCATAAGTGCCGATTTGGTGAAATTGCGTCACGGCAATAAAGCCGGTGACGCTGCCGGCAATAATACTGGTCAGGGTTAGTGCCGAGCCATATCGCCAAGCAAGCCGAAAGCTGCGCTGTAGCGGCGTGAGTTCATCGAGCCGCAAATAAAGCGTGTCTCCGCGTCGCCATACCTCATAAACCGCCACCAATGCCATAACAGCGGCAAAGCTCATCTGAAAGCCGACCTGCATAATCGCTTGCGGTTGCAACAGCAAAACAATCAGCGCGGCCCATAGCACATTGCGCATGGTCACAGCCGGTCGGTCGAGCAATATGGCGAGAAAGAAAATCGCCAGCATGATGAAGGCGCGCTGTGTGGCAATGCTCGCACCGGAAATCAGCAAATAGCCGGTCGCCGCACTGAGCGCGACAATCGCCGCCGGTTTGCGAATATCATGGCGCAATACCAGCCCCGGCCATAAAGCCGCCAACAGCCGAATAAGCGCGTAAACCGAACCGGCAAACAGCGCCATATGCAGCCCCGATATCGCCAGCATATGCGCCAAGCCACTATGGCGAAATGCGGCGCGCACATCGCGGTCAATCATGCCACGCACACCGGTCACCAAAGCCGCCGCCACCGGCCCGGCCTCATCCGACAACTCAGCACGATAGCGCGCTGCCAAATCGAGCCGCCAACGTGCCAAGCGGTGTTGCCAGCCAAGCGGCTCATTACAATTGGCGGCAGTGATGGTCTTCAAAAACCCGCGCGCGCGCTGCCCGTCAAACCAAACCCGCATACGCGGGTCATGCCCATCAATAACAATCGGCAAAGGCAAAGGCCGCAATCGCGCCTGCACCTGCACAATGCATCCCGGACGCAGCGCCTCGGCATGGCGACGCTTGCCATAAAGCTGAACCGTCACATCGCGCCCGCGATAATCAGTGATGCGCAAATCCATTTTGCTGCCTCGCGGTGTCGGCTCCGACCAATCGATAATGCCTGTTAAGGCGGTTTGTGTTTCCGCCTCAAGCGGTGGCACATAAACACTGCCCGTGCTTGCCACCTGCCAATGCGTGCGCCCTTGCGCCCAACCAAAACCGCAAGCAAAAACCAGCAGTACAAAACCGACCCGCATCAGGCGATACCAATCGCGCTGTCCGGCAAATTCCAACACCGCTGCCGCCAGCACAAAAAGCGCGACCGTCACCCAAAATGGCGGCTCAATCGGTACGGCGAAAAATATCGCAATGGCGAGTGCAAAGCTGACCGTTAATAATGAGAAATGGCTTTTCTTCATAAGCGTTTCATGAGCCTAGGGCGGGCGGTGAATATATGTTATGACGTGCTATAAACATGCCCGAACAGTGACGCAGACGGCTTGCCCGCGCTAGCGAGCGGCAATTGTGTCATCAGATAGTTACAACCATTAGGCGAGATTGCTTTATGTCCGACCCGCAAGTCATCACCCGCTTTGCCCCCTCTCCCACCGGCTTTTTGCACATTGGTGGCGCCCGCACGGCTTTATTCAATTGGGCATTTGCCCGCCATTTTGGCGGCAAATTTCTGTTACGGATTGAAGACACAGACCGCGCGCGCTCGACCCAAGAAGCGATTGACGCGATTTTGAGCGGCATGGACTGGTTGGGATTAAACGCTGATGACGCGCCGGTTTTTCAACACGCCAATGCCGACCGACACATCAGTGTCGCCGAGCAATTATTGCAAGATGGCAAAGCCTATAAATGCACCTGCACGGCTGAAGAAGTTGATGCCATGCGCGAAAAAGCCCGCGCCGAAAATCGCACACCGCGTTATGACGGCACGTGCCGTGATAAAACCGCCGCCGATTTCAATGAGGGTGATGACTATGTCATCCGCTTTAAAGCACCACAATCGGGCGAAACGATTATTGCCGATGCCATTCAGGGCGATGTTACCTTCGCCAATGACCAGTTTGATGATTTGATTTTGCTGCGCTCCGACGGGTCGCCGACTTATATGCTGTCAGTTGTTGTCGATGACCATGATATGGGCGTAACCCACGTTATTCGCGGTGATGACCATCTGACGAATGCCGGACGACAAGCGCAAATTTACGCCGCGCTGGGTTGGGACATCCCGCAATTTGCGCATATGTCGCTCATTCATGGCAGCGATGGTGCCAAACTATCGAAACGCCACGGCGCACTTGGCGTCGAAGCCTATCGCGACATGGGATACTTACCGCAAGCCATGCGCAATTATCTCGCCCGCCTCGGCTGGAGCCACGGCGATGAAGAGATTTTCACCGATGCGCAATTGATTGAGTGGTTTTCACTCGGCGCCGTCGGCAAAGCACCGGCGCGATTTGATACGGAAAAGCTGGATTTTGTGAACGCGCAGCATTTGAACATGAGCGATGATGAGGCACTGCTTGGTGATGTTCTCGCCCTTGACCCCGAGTTGGCGGCGCATCAAGCGCAAGTTTTGCGCGCTATGAGAAAGCTTAAGGAGCGCGCCACACGATTGGGCGATATCGTTGCTGATTCTGCTTTCTTAAAGGCCAAGCGGCCTATTACAATTGATGAAAAGCTTCTCAAGCACTTAAATGACGATAATCTGCCGCATCTGGCCGCTTTGCGTGTGCAATTGCAGACACTGGAAGACTGGTCAACCGAGGCCGTGGAAGCGCTGATTAAGGGCTATATGGAAGCTGAAGGCTTGAAAATGGGCAAGTTCGCACCGGCTTTTCGCGCTGCTCTTGTCGGCAGCAGCCAATCACCCGGTATATTTGAGGTTTTCTCATTATTAGGGCGCGATGAAGTGCTCGCGAGATTAGCTGACCAAATCGGCTAAAAGCGCGAAAATCCACAGGCATATACTGGCGAAGGCTTGGCTTATGTGCTAAGTAACGGCCAAATTTACAGTAACAAGTGAAGGGGACTCCCATGAGCGACAACGCCAAACTCACCAGCCTCGGTTCTGACTACGAGTTCGACATCCATGAAGGGACTGTCGGCCCGAGCGTGATTGACGTTTCAAAACTGTATGGGCAGACCGGCCAGTTCACCTATGACCCCGGCTTCACCTCAACTGCCAGCTGTAAGTCAGCCATCACCTATATTGACGGTGAAAAAGGCGTATTGCTGCATCGCGGTTATCCGATTGAGCAATTGGCCGATAAAGGCAATTTTATCGAGACCTGTTATTTGCTGCTCAATGGCGAATTGCCGACAGCCACAGAACTGGCTGAATTCGAGAGCGCTATCACCAATCACACCATGCTGCATGAGCAAATGAACCGTTTCTTCCACGGTTTCCGCCGCGACGCCCACCCAATGGCCATTATGGTTGGTGTTGTTGGCGCGCTGTCTGCCTTTTATCATGACAGCACAGACGTTAATGATGAAGAGCAACGCCGCATTGCCAGCCGTCGCCTGATTGCCAAAATCCCGACCATTGCGGCGATGGCTTATAAATACAGCGTCGGCCAGCCATTTGTTTATCCGCGCAATGATTTGGATTACGCGTCAAACTTCCTGCATATGTGCTTCTCAGTGCCGTGCGAAGATATGACTGTAAGTCCGGTTCTGGCGCGCGCGATGGACCGCATTTTCATTTTGCATGCTGACCATGAGCAAAACGCGTCCACCTCAACTGTCCGTCTGGCCGGTTCATCGGGTGCCAACCCGTTTGCTTGTGTCGCCGCCGGTATTGCTTGCCTGTGGGGGCCAAGCCATGGCGGTGCCAATGAGGCCGCGCTGGATATGCTGGCTGAAATCGGCTCTGTTGACCGCATTCCCGAATATGTTGCCAAGGCGAAAGACAAAGACGACCCGTTCCGTCTGATGGGCTTTGGTCACCGCGTATATAAAAATTACGACCCGCGCGCCCGTGTTATGCAGAAAACCTGCCATGAAGTGCTTGGCGAGTTGGGCATCAAAGATGACCCGCTGCTGGACGTTGCTATGGAACTGGAAAAAATCGCTCTGGAAGATGAGTATTTCGTTGAGAAGAAGCTGTATCCAAACATCGACTTCTATTCAGGCATCACGCTGAAAGCGATGGGTTTCCCGACTTCGATGTTCACCGTGCTGTTTGCCCTGGCCCGAACTGTTGGCTGGATTGCACAGTGGAACGAGATGATTGAAGATCCGAGCCAGCGTATCGGTCGCCCGCGCCAGCTTTACATCGGTGCGGATGCGCGCGATTACCAAGATATCAATCAGCGTTAATCGCTAGCTTTTAGAAGCAAATTCTAATGTAAGGGCAGCGGCTCGCTCAGCGGGCTTCTGCCCTTCATGCGTCATGGCCGGACGAAACGCCGATAACATTTCGCGATAATGCGCGTTCACGCCGTCATCTTGCAGCATGGCATCTATCGCCGGTGTTATGTCATTGGGCGTGCAACGCCATTGCAAAAATTCCGGCATGGCCGGTTTATCCAAAATCAGATTGACCAATACAACACTCGGCACCGGCATGGTGCGCATCAAAATATCGCCCATCAACCCCATATTATACGCCACCACAGTCGGCAAACCGGCCAATGCCAATTCCATTGTTGCTGTGCCGGATGATGCCAAAGCCGCGCGCGAAGCGTGAAACGCCGCGTGTTTGTCGGCTTCATCCTCAACATAAATCACCCGCCCCGGCCACTCTTTCGTCAGCTCGCGCACCGTGTCTGCCATGTGCGGCACAAGCGGAATAATCGTACGCAGATTATCTATCCGACGGTCGAGGCGACGCAGCACATCACCAAACACCGGCACAAGCGCCTTCACTTCGCTCACCCGACTGCCGGGCAAAACCGTTAGCGGCACATCGTTTTTCTTTAAGCCGTATTTCTTGGCAAAATCCGGCAGCGGTTCCAACTCAGCCAAGCGGTCGGTAATCGGGTGACCGACAAAGTGACAGGTTGGCCCGTCATTGGCGGCGAAGACATCCGGCTCAAATGGCAAGAACGCCATCACCGCATCGAAATAGGCTTTCATTTTGCGCGCTCGCCCGCGTCGCCACGCCCATACATGCGGCGCGACATAACACAAAATCGGCAGGTCGGGGCGTTGCGCCTTCACCCGTTTAGCGACGCGGTGATTGAACTCAGGGCTGTCGATGAGCACCAAAGCATCCGGCTCACTGGCCAGCGCATGCGCCACAGCTTCATCAACCAGCTTAAAAAGCTTTGGCAGACGCGGCAGAATTTCTTTCAGCCCCATCACGGCAATTTCCGACATGGGAAAGATAGAGGCCAAACCTTGCGCCGTCATTTTAGGCCCACCAATGCCGGTGAGCATTATCTCTGAATTTTGCAATTTCAGCGCAGCCATTAAATCTGCACCGAGCGCATCGCCGGATGGTTCACCGGCAATAATCATGATATGCGGCGCGCTCACCCGTCGCTCCTATCCAGCCCGATGAGGAATAATTGCTTCTCCTCAGCCAAGGCGACAACGGCATCGAAATCATCAAACAAAGCACCACCCGCCTCATATACGATACCGGCCAAATGCGCCGCCGCCGCCAATTCAACGGTTTGACGACCCAAGGTCGGCAAATCAACCCGGCGATCTTGTTGCGGCTTCGGTAATTTAGCTAGCACACCGCGCCGCGCTTCTGCCGTGCCGAGAAACTCCGGCGACAGGCTCTGCAAGCGGCGCAGCATATTATCCGTGCCCTCAGGCCCTTCAACAGCCAGCACCAGCTTATTCGCTACAGCTATGCTTTGGCCGATATCAGCCGCGCCGATAACCGAGGCGACTTCAATGGCGCGGTCAATATCCGCCTGATGCGTGGCGAAAGAAACAGAGGTTTGCGGCCCGGCTTTGCCCTGCAGTTCTGAGAGATATTTTTCTGGCGGCTCAATGTCGAGGCCACGGGTTTGGAAGTAAGCAATAATCGTTTTCAGCAATTGGTCGTCACCGGCATGCGCGCCAGCCATCACTTGCTCGAGAAACCACTGACCGCCCTCATCAAAATCCAGCGTCTCCAGCTTGGGACGCTGAATGCCACCAATAATCACCAGAGCCTCGCATCCGGCAGCCAAAAGCTTGTCTGCCGCGCCCTTAAGATGCCCAAGCGGTGTCCAGTCATGCGGATAATCAGCAATCGCCTTGTCAGCTTCATTTTCCAAGCCAACAACAAAAACTGCCCCGCCCGATGCAACTTGCGCCTCAGCAATGCGCAAAGGCAATGCGCCGCCGCCGGCAATCAGGCCGAGTGGTTTATCGCTCATGAAGTTAACGATTGCGCGGGGTGCAATAGCCCCGATTTTGTTCAACGCCCATAAACTCGACAACCTGCTTGACGCAATCGCTATCGGCATATTCTTGCGCCGCTTTAGCAAGGCGTGTCATCAAAGCGCCTTCGGTTTCGACAAACAGTTTTTTATGCAAACCACGCAGCGCGTTAATTTCCGCGCGCTCAAAATTGCGCCGCTTCAAGCCAACCAGATTGAGACCCGACAAAACGGCACGGTTGCCGGTTGCCGCACCAAACGGAATGACATCTTCGACCACCATACTGGCGGCACCAATGAAAGAATGCGCGCCAATACGGCAGAACTGATGCGCCGCACTCATGCCGCCCATAATGGCAAAGTCACCGATGAGCACATGCCCGCCAAGCGACGCGTTATTGGCCATAATGACATTATCGCCAATCATGCAATCATGCGCGATATGCGAGCCAATCATGAACAGGCCGTCATTGCCGATGCGCGTAACGCCACCACCAGCAGCAGTTCCGGGGTTCATGGTTGCGTGTTCGCGAATGATATTGCGCTCACCGACTTCGAGATAAACTTCCTCGCCGCCAAACTTTTTATCTTGCGACACATGCCCGATAGAAGCGAAAGGATAGATGTGTGTGTCATCGCCGATTTTCGTATTACCGGCAATCACCACATGGCTTTCCAACACGACATTATCGCCCAATTCAACATTGCCGCTAATGCAGCTATAGGGCCCGATTTTGACATTTTTACCCAGCTTAACGCTGTCATCAATAATCGCGGTCGGATGAATATCGCTCATGTAAATCTCCTTAATGGTGATTTACGCGCTTCGCAAAAGGCCAGCAAATAAAGGTTTGTAACGATTTATTACGCCAGCCAAAGACAGTTAGCGCTTTTGTTCACCGGCCTTACGTTGGCGGCTGATAAAAGCTTGGTCGCGATAAAGTTCGTTGCGCAAGCGGGCCGGAGAGCCGGCAATTTTCGCATTGGCCGGAAACGACCGCAAAACAGCAGACATGGCTGAAATGACGCAATTATCGCCAATTGTGACATGACCGGTAATTTTTGCGCCGCCCCCCATTTGCACATAATCGCCAAGCGTCGTGCTGCCTGCAATGGCGCAACTGGCAGTAATGAAACAATGCCGCCCTACCCGCACATTATGCGCAATATGGTTCAGATTATCGAGCTTGCTGCCCTCGCCGATAATCGTGTCACCTAATGCGCCGCGATCAATGCCGCAATTAGCCCCGATTTCGACACTATCTTGCAAAATAACACGGCCCAATTGGGGGATTTTCACATGCGCCTCGCCGGGGGCAAAGCCAAAGCCATCAACGCCGATTTGCGCCCCGCCATGCACAATAACGCCGTCACCAAGCAAGCTATAGCTCACAGATGCATTGGCTCCGATAGTGCAATTGCGACCAATAATCGTGCCGTGACCGATATAAGCACCGGCACCGATATAACTGCCCGCGCCAATCTCAGCCTTCGGGCCGATAACGGCATATGGTTCAATAATAACACCCTCGCCAATAATCGCATCGGGATGCACCGCCCGACTATTTTGCTGGCTATTTTGTTCATCGTCTTGACGACCAAAAGCTGCCGGACGTGCCAAGGCGGTATCGGGATAAAACAACTGCGTTGTCAGCGCCATAGCGCGATACGGGTCAGGGCAAATGATTGCCAACACATTGGCCGGGCAAAGCGCGGCATGCTCCGGCTTTATCAGCACAGCACCGGCTTTGCAGGCGGCCAGCTTATCGGCCATTTTCGGATTGGAAAAGAAACTCAATTGGTCGGGCATCGCCTCGTCAAGCGAGGCAATATCCGTCAATTCCAGCGTGTCATCAATATCGTCTAGGCCGATATGCGCCGCCAAATCAGCGACACGAAACGGCCCTTCGCGACGATAAAAACGCGCGTCAGCCATAGACTATTTCTTGGCCTTTTTCGCAGCCACCGGCGTTACCTTGACCGAGCTGAGGTTTTTATCGAGACGCGTTACCAATTCGCGCGTCACATCAATCGCCGGGCTGGCAAAAAACACGGCCTGACGACGCATGACGATATCGGCTTTGCGTTCCTTGGCAATCGCACTCAGTTCTTTTTCTGCCACTTTAACAATCTGAGCAGCAGCGCGCTGACCACCGGCTTGCACAGCTTGCGTGCGGTCATTCAAAGATTGACGACGCTCGACTTCTTTTTGGCGAATTTCAGAAAACTTGCTTTGCAAGGCTTCCGGCGCCATCAGCTTTTGCTGTTCTTTCAGTTTATCAACTTCGCCCTGCAACTCTTTGACCGTCGCTTCTTCTTCTTTGCGAATTTTCTTTACCTGCTCTTCAAGCTGCTTAGCCATGCTTTTGCCAGCTTTCGACAAGGCAATAGCGCGGTCAACATCGAAAACCAGAATAACCGGAGCGGCCATAGACGCCATTGGCATAGCGATGAGAGCAACAGCCAAAGCAAGCGTGCGCATTTGTGTTTTTATCATTTCAAATCTCCTTAGAAGCTGGTTCCGATAGTAAAGCGGAAGAACCTCGTTTCATCATAATCTTCTTTCACGATTGGACGTGCAAAGTCAAACCGCACAGGCCCCAATGGTGAACGCCAAGAAAAGCTTAGGCCATAAGTTGCCCGGAAAGCCATTTCATCTTCAATCTGCGATGTGGCTGTCGGGCGCACATCAGTTTCACCAAGGAAACCAAAATCAACAAACGCATTGGCCCGCATACCTACTTCTTTTGGAATGCCAAGCGGCAATGACACTTGGGTTGTACCCGTCAGATAGCGGTTAGAACCGAGCGCTGTGTCGGAGTTCAAATCGCGCGGCCCGACGCCGCCACGTTGGAAGCCACGGAAATTTCGTCCACCACGGAAGAAGCGGTCACTATAAGCAATCGAGCCGCCCTTATAATCGTGAATGACACCCAAGTTCATCTTGGCGTGGAACACCCAGCCTTCAGCAATCTCTTCAAAGAAATTGGCTGATGCGGTTGTTCGCAAGAAAGACACATCACCTGATGGGCCGGCTAAATCTTGGCCGAAGTTCAAATTCCACCCATCTGTCGGGCTAATGACATCATCGCGCAAATCAATGGAATAATAATAGCCAAGTGTCTGCTTGAAGCGGTCATAGCTTGGATTAATGTTTGAGCTGGTCGTGTTGTTAATCAATTCATCTTGCGAGAAATTGCTGAATAATGACAAACGCCCGTCTTCTGACAGCGGGAAGCCCAGCGATAAACCAACGCCCTGCTCTTTGGTTTGCAGCCCGTCTTGATAATCATATTCCGTATCGGTGTTGAACAGCGAGAAACCGGCAGAAATATCGCGGTTTAGGAAATATGGCTCAGTGAAGGCAACATTATAACGCTGCACCTGATTGGACAGGCCCAGATTTAACCGCAAACGCTGGCCGCGACCAAGGAAGTTACGTTCAGATACAGAAAGCTGCGTGGTCAATGCCTCGGCCGATGAATAGCCGACACCAAAGCTCAACTCACCGGTTGGTTGCTCGCGCACATTGACATCGATAATCGTTTTATCTTCTTCAGAGCCCGGTGTTTCGGTTACTTCAACAGCAGCAAAAAAGCCCAGGCCACGAATATTACGCTCAGAACGCGACAGCAAAACCTGGTTGAAGGCATCGCCCTCGCTCAATCGCATTTCGCGGCGGATAACCTCATCGCGGGTGCGCGAATTGCCATTAATATTAATCCGCTCGACATAAACGCGCGGGCCTTCTTCGACAGTAAATTCAACTTCGACCAAATTATTGTCGCGGTCACGTTTTACACGCGGGCGCACTTCTGCGAAGGCATAGCCCTGCTCACCAACCAGCTTGGTCAGCGCATCAACGGTCTTATCGATTTGGCGCGAGTCATAAACCGTGCCGCTTTCATAAGCGATAAGCTCTTCCAACTGCACAATATCGATTGTGTCGAGCGAGGTTGAAACACGCGCATCGCCAAATTTATAAAGCGGGCCTTCTTCGATTGTATAGTTCAAGAAGAAGCCCTTACCGTCGCGCGTCAACTCGGCATTGGAGGCGACAACGCGGAAATCGGCATAGCCTTTTGACAGATAAAACCGACGCAGCAATTCGCGGTCATAAGCGACGCGATCGGGGTCGTAATTATCATTGGCTGAAAACACACGATACCACCGGCTCTCGCGCGTGATAATTTCACCGCGCAGCTCATCATCGGAAAAAACATTATTGCCGATAATATTAATCGAGCGAATGCCGGTCGTCGGGCCTTCATTAATTTCAAAAACCAAATCAATACGGTTTTGCGGCAATTGAATGACTTTCGGCTCAATACGCACAGCAAAGCGACCGGAACGACGATATAGCTCAATAAACCGCTCAACATCATCTTGCACTTTGGCGCGGGTATAAATTTGCCGCGCTGACAAACCGGCCTCAGAGCCAAGGTTCTCATCATTAATCGCGCTATTACCCTCAAAGCTGACGCGATTGACAATCGGGTTTTCCACCACCGTCACGACCAAACCAAGCCCTTCTCGGCGAATGGTCACATCAGCAAACAGACCGGATGAGAAAAGGGTTTTAACAGACTGGTCGACCAAATCTGCCCTATCGACAATGCCTTCGCGCACAACCATATAGGCGCGTACGGTTTCTGCTTCCACGCGCTGAGTGCCTTCAACGCGAATAAACTCAACCGGCTTGCCAATTTCCGCATAAGCGGGATGCGTGCCGCCGAATAAAGCAAGCATAGCAAGCACGCCCAAAGGCCGAAGGAAATTGAAATTCATAAGTTACCCGAACAGCGTTGTGAGGTTTTGGAAAATATCAAGTCGCGACAAGTCATTCCACGTAACAAACACAAATAAAGTAAGCACCATCGCAAGACCTATGCGCATGCCGATATCCTGCGCCTTCTCAGGCAACGGCTTACCGGCAACGGCCTCATAGGCATAAAATGCCAAATGGCCGCCATCCAGCATCGGCACCGGAAACAAGTTAATCAACCCGATACTGACCGACAAAACAGCCGTGAGATTAATCAGCGCAATCAGCCCAAGGGTCGCTGTCTGGCCGGATAATTGTGCAATCCGTATCGGCCCGCCCAATTGCTCGGCACTCTCGCGCCCCATAATAATGCGGCCAAGCACAACAAAAGTCTGCTCGACAATAAAATAGCTTTCCTCAACGCCCATCCACAAAGCGGTTATGGGGTTATAGCGCACATGGCGAATAGAATCTTCGGATGCGTTAACAGCCACGCCAAGGCGGCCGATATGATACTCATTGCCAAAGCGGTCAACCTCAAGAACGCGGTCAGGTGTCGCCGTCAGCAGCAATTCTTGGCCATCGCGAACCACTGAGAACAGCAGCGGCACATTGGCATTCACAGTCACCAAACGGCGCACTTCAGAAAACGTTGAAATCTCGTCGCCTTCAATCGCAACAATCAAATCGCCGACTTGCATACCGGCGCGCTCAGCCGCGCTTTGCTCCGCAACAACGCCGACAACAGGGTCGGTAACGCGCTGGCCGAATAAAGTATAAAGCGAGGCGAATATCAAAATTGCCAAAATGAAATTGGCAACCGGACCGGCGGCGACAACAATGGCGCGCTGCCATAATGGCTTGAAAAACAACGTGCCTTCGCGCGCGCCGTCATCAAGCTTTTCAAGCGCTTCACGGTCGGGAACACTGGCTTCGTTTTCGTCACCCTGAAACTTGACGTAACCACCCAACGGCATCCAGCCAATTTTCCATTGCGTGCCGTGCTTGTCATACCAGCTGGCAATGGCGCGTCCGAAACCGACAGAGAACACTTCAACCGTCACGCCGCACCGCCGCGCAGCATAGAAATGCCCCAACTCGTGAAAGAACACCACAATGGTCAGCACAAACAAAAACGGAATGATGTAACCCAAACCCAATGCCGAGTAGAGATAGCTTATCGCGTCCAAATTAAACTCCCAAGAATTGCCTGCATTATGGTCATTTTTCACATTTATGAAAGTATCATTTCAGCCTGTGGCAAGATTAGGGCAAAAACGCCGCACCGCTCAGTTTTTAGCCAATTTCTGCACGAATTCTTGTGCCGATTGACGGGCTTTTTCATCTGTTTGAAAGATGCTCGACAAATCATCCGCCGCACCGCCTTCTGAGCGCTGCAAAACCGCATCAACAATATCGCCAATATCGGTAAAACCAATTACTTCATCGAGAAACGCCGCAACAGCTACCTCATTGGCAGCATTGAGAATGGTCGGTGCTGCCCCACCGGCGCGCATCGCCGCTTCGGCCAGTGCCAAACAAGGAAACCGCTCGCGGTCAGCAGCTTCAAAATCAAGTCGCCCTTGCGCCGCCAAGTCCAAACGCTCTACGCCCGTTTCAATACGCTCAGGATGCGCCATGCAATAAGCCAGCGGCACGCGCATATCAGGGCTACCCTTTTGCGCCAACACACTGCCATCATTAAAATAAACCAGCCCGTGAACAATCGATTGCGGATGCACCAGCACATCCAACCGCTCAGGCGACACATCGAATAAATGGCGCGCCTCAATCAGCTCCAGCCCTTTATTCATCAAGGTCGCGCTATCAACGGAAATCTTAGCGCCCATATCCCAATTAGGATGTGCCACGGCCTGCTGCGGTGTGACACCAACCATTTGCTGCGCTGAGAAGTCACGAAACGGCCCGCCCGACGCAGTGAGAATGATTTTATCGACACTGCGATCGACTTGGCCGTCATCCAATAATTGATAAATCGCATTATGCTCGCTATCAACCGGTAGAATTTTACTGCCGTTTTTCGCCGCGATTTTCATCAATATTGGCCCGGCGGCAACCAGCGCTTCTTTATTGGCGAGCGCCAAAACACCGCCTTGTGCTGCGCTGACCAAAGCCGGTTCGAGACCCGCAAAGCCAACAATGCCATGCAAAGCGACATCAACACTAATTTCTGCTGCGTTGCGCAAGCCTTCAGGGCCGACCCAAATCTCGCCGTCAAAATCAGGCAAGGCATCGCGCAAAGTGGCGCGCCCTGCCTCATCGCCTATCACCAAAACTTGCGGTTTATGAAGATGCGCTAAAGCTGCCAATTTATCGGCATTGCTATGCGCCGTCATAACGGAAACGGAAAAGCGGTCGCTATGGCGTGCCACCAAATCAAGCGCGTTATCGCCAATTGTGCCGGTTGCTCCAAAAATGGCGAGGCGCCGCATCGTCTTTACACCCTTCACCAAATCCAAATGGCTTGCGCGACAGAACCGCCGCGCCAAATAACCACAAGCAACAAAACCAAAAGGACACCAATCAGGCCATCGACGCGGTCAAGCAATCCGCCATGGCCGGGGATAATAGCCCCGGAATCTTTAATGTCATATTTGCGCTTAATGCCGCTCTCAAACAAATCAGCCATTTGCGCGCAAACTGCCAGCAAAGGCGCGATAATCAACAAGGCAGCGAAGTCGGCCTTGCCCAATTGAAAACCGACAATCACCAAAAACGACAAGACGGCGGCAATCATCGCCCCCGCCATTGCGCCGATAAGACCGGCCCAAGTTTTATTGGGCGATAAAACCGGTGCCAGTTTCGGCCCACCGATAATCTTGCCGCTGAACATGGCAAAAATATCAACCGCCCAAACGCTGAGCAGCACATAACCGATAACCAACGCGCCGAGCGCATCTTCGCGAAACCATTGCGCCGTCGCCAATGGCAGCGCGACATAAAACAAACCGCCAACTAAAGGCGTCGCGCGCGCGCCTCGCGCCAAAGCATATGCCAAGCATGCAAGGCCAAGAACCAAGACCAGCGACAGCGCATTTTCACCGCCAAACAGCCAACCGACCAACAGCACCAAAACCGTCAGCGCCCCCAGAATATGCCCGTCTTTATCAGCAGCTTGCAGCAAATAAGCCCATTCACGCGCCATCAAATAACCGGCGATTGCCAATAATAAAGAAAACGCCCAGTCACCATATAAAACCGGCACAATAACGAAGGGCAGCAGCAAAAGCGCCGAGCGCACACGTTGCAGCAGACCGTCAAATTTTGGCTTTTGAATATCTTGCTGCGCGCTCATCTTCCCCCCCGAATATTTCTTTAATCGGTATCGTTGACTTGCGCACTTACCAAGCCGAAGCGGCGTTCGCGATTGGCATAAAATGACAGCGCCTCCAGCAACTCATCGCGGGTAAAATCAGGCCATAAAGTGTCGGTAAAGTAAAACTCGGCATAAGCACTTTGCCAAAGCAAGAAATTGCTGATGCGATACTCGCCGCTGGTGCGGATAATCAAATCCGGGTCGGGCATACCGGCGGTCAACATTTCAGCATGCAATACTTCCGGTGTGATTGAGGCAGCATCCAGCGTGCCGGCAGCAGCGCGGCGCGCCAAACGCGATGCGGCATCAGCCAATTCTTCGCGGCCGCCATAATTAAACACAATCTGCAAAAACAAATTGGCGTTGTCAGCCGTCAGGTTTTCAGCGCGATTAATCATGCGGCAGATTTTGTCTGACAAGCCATCGCGGCGGCCAATAACGCGAATGCGCACGCCCTCCCTGTGCAATTCAGCTAAATCGCTTTCGATATAACGCTCCAAAAGCCCCATCAAAAATTCGACTTCCGGCTTAGGGCGACCCCAATTTTGCGTCGAGAACGAAAACACAGTGAGGTATTTCAGACCGACTTCACCCGCATCACGCACAGTCTGGCGCAGTGTTTCTACACCATTTCTATGCCCCTCGCGACGCGCCATGCCACGCTGCTCGGCCCAGCGACCATTGCCGTCCATGATGATGGCAATGTGCTGCGGCAAATCTGCGGATGCAGTCAATGAAGAATTGCTGAATGAGGACATGCGGGTGTTTTCCGGTCAGACTTGCCGGATTTCCTCTTCCTTCGTGGTAAGCGTTTCATCAACCATTTTGATAAATTTATCGGTCAATTCCTGCACTTCCTCGGAATAAATCTTCGCATCATCTTGCGAAATATCGCTGTCTTTTTCGGCCTTTTTAATCTGGTCCATGCCATCGCGGCGCACATTACGTACCGCAACACGGGCCTGCTCGGCATAGCCACCTGCTACTTTCACCAGCTCCTCGCGCCGCTCTTCGTTCAACTCAGGAAGCGGAATACGAATAAGCTGACCTTCGGTTTGCGGGTTGAGACCAAGGCTGCTTTCGCGAATGGCTTTCTCGACCATGGCAACCTGCCCCTTATCCCAAACTTGAACCGACAGCATGCGCGGCTCAGGCACAGAAATTGTGCCAACTTGGCCAATTGGCATCATCTGGCCATAGGCATCGACATTAATCGGCTCCAGCAATGCCGCGCTGGCGCGCCCGGTGCGCAAGCCAGATAAATCGGTTTTGAAAGCCGCCAAAGCGCCATCCATGCGCCGTTCAATATCATCGGTATCAATGCTCATTTTTGCCTCTTTTTCAGATGTCAGAATGGTATCGACAAAACTCAGTTTTGCACAATGGTGCAAGCACCCTCGCCTTGCAACACTTTGGTAAAGCCGCCCGATTGTTGAATCGAGAAGACGATAATCGGAATGCCGTTTTCGCGCGACAACGACACGGCAGATGCGTCCATCACTTTCAAGTCTTGTGATAGAACTTGCATGTAAGTAAGTCGGTCATAGCGTTCTGCCGTCGGGTCTTTTTTCGGGTCGGCGGTGTAAACACCGTCGACATTTGTGCCCTTCATCAGCGCATCGCAATTCATTTCAGCCGCACGCAAAGCGGCTGCCGTATCAGTTGTGAAAAACGGATTTCCGGTACCGGCGGCAAAAATAACCACCCGTCCTTTTTCCATATGACGCTCAGCACGACGGCGAATATACGGCTCGCAAATGCTGGTCATTGGAATGGCGGAAAGAACACGGGTCGGCACACCCATACGCTCCAAGCCGTTTTGCATGGCGAGCGCATTCATAACCGTGGCGAGCATGCCCATATAATCGGCTGAAGAGCGGTCCATACCGTCAGCCGCACCGGTCAGGCCGCGGAAAATATTACCGCCGCCAATCACCAAACAAACTTGTGTGCCCAGTGCCAGCGCATCTTTTACTTCACCGGCAATGCGGTCAACAGTTGCGACCTCAATGCCGTATTGTCCGTCGCCCATCAGGGCCTCGCCGGACACTTTCAGCAAGACACGCTTATAAGTCGGTTGAGCAGTTGAATTATCGGCCATGCCACCCTCGTTTAAATCATCGCCAATATGGCGCGATTCCGCGCCATTTGGCTATGATAATTGGTGATGACAGGCAGGCTTAACTTCCGCTAACGGCGGCCGCCACTTCGGCAGCAAAGTCAGCTTCTTCGCCCTTATCAACACCCTCGCCCAGTTCGAAACGAACAAAGCCCTTCAGCGCAACCGGTGCGCCAACGTCACCGGCGGCATTTTCCAGCACTTTTTCAATGCGGGTTTCACCATCGATAACGAATACTTGGCTGGTCAGAACAACTTCTTCGTAGAATTTACGAATACGGCCTTCGACCATTTTTTCGATAATCTCGTCCGGCTTGCCGCTCTCTTTGGCTTCGGCAATCAAGACGGCGCGTTCGCGCTCAACTTCAGCCGGGTCCAAATCATCGACATTGGCAGCCAGTGGGTTGGTAGCCGCAACATGCATCGCCAATTGACGACCCAGTGCTTCCAGCTTGCCCGCATCGCCGGTTGATTCCAGCGCAACCAAAACACCGATTTTGCCGAGGCTATCGGCAACTGCGCCATGCACATAGCTGGCAACAACGCCGTTTTCGACGCTCAGTTTTTGTGAGCGGCGCACAGTCATATTCTCACCGATTGTGCCGACCATTTCGCTTACATGGTCTTCAACCGATTTACCGGCACCCGGAAAGTCAGCGGCCAGCAATGCTTCATTTGTGCCGTCACCGGCCAGTGCAATACCGGCAATCTCGCCGACCATGCCCTGAAACGTTTCGTTACGGGCAACAAAGTCAGTTTCTGAGTTTACCTCAACAACCGCACCTGCTGGGCCTTGGGACGTGACGCAAACCAAGCCTTCGGCAGCAACACGACCGGCCTTTTTAGCGGCTTTCGCCAAACCTTTTGTGCGCAACCAATCAACGGCGGCGGCCATGTCGCCGTCATTTTCTTGCAATGCGGCTTTACAATCCATCATGCCTGCGCCCGATGTTTCGCGCAGTTCTTTAACCATGCTTGCTGTGATATTGCTCATAGTCAGCTCTCCTAAATCGGCAAATCAGGCTTCAGTTGTTTCTTCGGCAGCTTCAGCAGGTGCTTCAGCGGCAGCTTCTTCAGCCACCTCAGCAGGTGCTTCTTCTGCGACTTCAACAGGTGCTTCTTCCAATACAGGTTCAGCCATCGGCTCTTCCGCCGCGCCCATATCAACACCAGATGCCGCGCCGCTTTCTTCGATACCGGCAATCACGGCTTTTGAAATCAAACCGCAATACAGCTCAATCGCACGCGCCGCATCATCATTGCCCGGAATTGGGAAATCAATCAGGTCAGGGTCGCAATTGCTGTCGAGAACGGCAATCACCGGAATGCCCAGCGTTTTGGCTTCGGCAATGGCGATAGATTCTTTATTGGTGTCGACGACGAACATCAGTTCCGGCACGCCACCCATATCTTTAATGCCGCCCAGCGCGCGCTCAAGTTTCTCGCGCTCACGGGTCAGATTAAGAATTTCTTTTTTGGTCAAGCCGCCGGCGCCCTCGCCGTCCAGCATGCCTTCCAAATCGCGCAAACGCTTAATGGAGTTTGAAATGGTTTGCCAATTGGTCAGCGTGCCGCCCAACCAACGTGAATTCATATAATACTGAGCGCACTGACCGGCGTGACGCGCAATCGGCTCAGATGCTTGACGCTTGGTGCCGACAAACAAAACGCGACCGCCTGATGCGACCGTGTCTTTAACCGCAACCAATGCTTGATGCAGCAGCGGCACGGTTTTCGACAAATCCATAATGTGAATGCCGTTACGGTCACCGAAGATATACGGTGCCATTTTCGGGTTCCAACGATGTGTTTGGTGACCAAAGTGTACGCCAGCTTCCAGCAATTGACGCATATTGTAATCGGGCAGTGCAGCCATAGCGTTGCCTTCCTTTCTCTCGTTAATCCGCCGCAGGGGAGACATCGCACACCATGTGCGACACGACGAGCGCTCGGCAAATGAGCAAACCCTGCGTGAGTAATGGGCGTTGTATAGGCAATTATGCCGTGACAGGCAAGTTAAACTTCTTCGACGTGCAAGACGCCGGGCACCGCCTTAATGGCACCGGCAACACGCGGATTTATTGCGTATTTATTGGGCAGTCGCATTTCCACTTCGCGTTGCGGGCTCATAATAATCAAAGATACTTCACCGCCGGTTTTATGGCGCGGACGCTCAACCTCATTGAGCCGCGTTTGCAGACCGGCACAGGCTTCCGGCTTCTCAACAAAAATCCGAAGCCCCGCTTCGCTATTGGCCACCACATCATCAACTGGACGCACACTTTGCACCAGCAAGCGCAATTGCCCGTCTTCACGCTCAATATTCACACCGGCAACAACCAAATTGCCAACCTGCAAATTCTCGCGCGACGCGTTCAGCACTTCAGAAAACGCCGTCATCTCAAACTGCCCTGTCGCATCCGACAAAGTGATAAAGGCGAACGGATTACCCTTTTTGGATTTGCGCTCATCCAGCTTAATCACCGCACCGGCGACCATAACCTCTTTTTCGACCCGCGTTTCAAGCTCTTCAAAACTGGCGACACGCGAACGCTTAAGCAGCGTCTTATAATCATCAAGCGGATGACCGGAGAGGAAGAAGCCAATAGCGTTAAACTCATGCGTCAACCTATCTATGGTCGACCACGGCACAAGCGCGTTTGGCAATGCCACGCTTTCAGAAACATCATCCTCGCCAAACAAGTTAACCTGCCGGGTTTCCTTTTCACTATGAGCGATGCTTGCCTCACCCATCAGCACATCTAGCCCGCCCATTAATTTGGCGCGGTCCGGCTCCAAAGCGTCAAACGCACCTGCCGCAATCAGATGCTCGAACAAACGCTTGTTCAAACCAATACCGGCCGTGCGGCGGGCAAAGTCGAAGACATCCTTAAACGGGCCGTTTTCCGTGCGTTCATCAACCACAGACTGCATGGCCAGCGAGCCGACATTGCGAATGGCTTTGAGCGCATAAAAAATCTCATTGCCATCAATTGAAAAGCCCACCTCTGAACGATTAACGCACGGGCTGCGGGTGATAATATCGCGCTTCAGTGCATCTTGTTTAAAGCTGTTCAGCTTATCGGTACGCTCAAAATCCAGCGTCATGGAGGCGGCATAAAACGCCACCGGATGATTGGCCTTCAGCCACGCGGTTTGATAGGCAATCAACGCGTAAGCGGCGGCATGCGATTTGTTAAAACCGTAACCGGCAAAGCGATTGACCTGATCGAAAATTTCAGCAGCCTTGTTGCGATTGACCTCAGCCGCCACCGCGCCTTCAATAAAGCGGGCTTTTTGTGCGTCCATTTCTTCTTTAATCTTTTTACCCATAGCGCGGCGCAGCAAATCCGCCTCGCCCAAAGAATAGCCGGACAGGGTTTGCGCAATCTGCATCACCTGTTCCTGGTAAATCATCACGCCATAGGTTTCCTCGAGAATGGTCTCGAGGCTATCATGCATATAATCCGGCTGCTCTTCGCCCGCCTTACAGGCGATATAGCGCGGAATATTATCCATCGGGCCGGGGCGATAAAGCGCCACAAGCGCGATAATATCCTCAAACTTATCAGGCTTCATTTTGCGCAGCACATCGCGCATACCGGCACTTTCCAACTGGAATACGCCGATTGTGTCGCCGCGCCCCATCAACTCATAGGTTTTTTCATCATCTAGCGGCAGCGCGTTTACATCCACATCAACGCCGGTTTTCTTCAAAAGCTCGACCGCTTTTTCCAGCACAGTCAGTGTTTTGAGACCCAAAAAGTCAAATTTCACCAGACCGGCTTTTTCAACCCATTTCATATTAAACTGGGTCACCGGCATGTCAGATTTCGGGTCACGATACAGCGCCACCAATTGCTGCAAAGGCCGGTCACCAATCACCACGCCCGCCGCATGGGTTGAGGCGTGGCGGTATAAGCCTTCTAGCTTCAGACTGATATCCATCAGTTCAGAAACTTGCGGGTCGCTATCGCGCTCGGCTTGCAAGCGCGGCTCGCCATCAATCGCCTCTTGCAGCGTCACCGGACTGGCCGGATTATTTGGCACCAT
>CBFHPF010000014.1:0-20758 GCA_965657665.1 Alphaproteobacteria bacterium
TTGCCGGTATTGCCGAGGGCTGTCGCCAAGCCAATTGCGCGCTTATCGGTGGCGAGACGGCTGAAATGCCCGGCATGTATGCGGCGGGCGATTATGACTTGGCCGGTTTTTCTGTCGGCGCCGTTGAGCGCAACAAAATTTTGCCGAAAAACGATATTACCGAAGGCGATATTATTCTCGGGCTAACCTCAAACGGCATTCACTCGAACGGCTTTTCGCTGGTGCGCCGCTTGGTAGAGGCCGAGGAACTAAGTTGGGATGCCCCGTCACCGGCGCATGGCGATAAGTCTTTGGCCGAAGATTTGCTGACGCCCACCCGCATATACGTAAAAGCCGTGCTAGCCGCGCTGAATGCCAATGCGCCCATTAAGGGCTTGGTGCACATCACTGGCGGTGGGTTTCAAGAAAATCTGCCGCGCGTTTTGCCCGACCATTTGGCGGCGCATATTGATTTAACCGCTTGGAATATGCCGATGGTGTTTCAGTGGCTGCAAGATGCGGGCAATATCGAACAAGCCGAAATGCTGCGCACATTTAATTGCGGCATTGGCATGGCGGCCATTGTGCCGATGGAGGTGCTGGCTGATGTGATGGCGCTGATGGCGGCGCAAGGCGAAACCGTGCTGCCGATTGGTCGCATCACGGCGCGCGACGGCGACGCGGTTACGTTCTCCGGTTCGATTTGCTGATGAGCCGGTCACCGGTCAAAATCGCTATTTTATTTTCCGGTCGCGGCAGCAATATGCAGTCTTTGGCAGCGCATATTGCGCGCCCTGATGTGCCGGCTGAACTGGCGTTAACTGTCACCAATCGCCCCGATGCGGGCGGCATTGCGTTTTGTCGTGCTGAAAACATCCCCTGTCAGATTATCGACCATAAGACTTTCGAGACGCGTGAAAGTTTCGATGCCGCGCTGGATAATGCTTTGCGCGCCGCCGAGATTGATCTGATTTGCTGTGCCGGTTTTATGCGCTTGCTAACCACTGACTTCGTCAATGGCTGGCCTGACCGACTGCTCAACATCCACCCGTCTCTGCTGCCCAAACATAAAGGGCTGCATACGCACAAGCACGCGCTGGAAGCGGGCGACACCGAACATGGTTGCACCGTGCATTTCATGCGCCCTGAAATGGATGAAGGGCCGATTATTGTGCAAAAATCTGTACCGATAATGCCAGATGACACCCCGGACACCCTCTCCGCCCGCGTATTGGCGCAAGAGCACATCGCCTATCCGGAGGCGTTGGATATGGTGCTAAAAAAAATGGCGGGTACTTAGGCCCGCCAAATTCAAGATTATATGTTGAGCGTTAGCCCACAAGCTCATCATCGCTGAAGAAGAATTTAATTTCTTCGGCCGCCGTTTCGGGTGCGTCTGAGCCGTGCACGGAATTGGCGTCAATGCTCTCAGCAAAATCTTTGCGGATAGTGCCTGCATCGGCTTCGGCTGGATTGGTTGCACCCATAATTTCGCGGTTTTTGGCAATGGCGTTTTCGCCTTCCAAAACTTGCACAACAACCGGGCCTGAAATCATGAAGTCGACGAGGTCATTGTAGAAAGGACGCTCTTTATGCACGCCATAAAACTCACCGGCTTGCTCACGGGTCATATGAATGCGCTTTGATGCAACAATGCGCAGACCATTGCTTTCAAAGCGGTCAATGATTTTACCGGTCAAATTGCGCTTAGTGGCATCTGGTTTGATGATAGAAAAAGTACGCTCGATAGCCATTGGGAGTTCCTCAATTTGGTTAAACTGAGCGTTTTATAAGCGGGCTTTGCTGCAAGTGCAAGCTAGCCTTTCTGCTCCCACGCGCCTTCTGCCGATTGTTGCCAATAGGTCAGCTGATGGCCCGCCTCTTTCAGCTTGGCCCAGTCCGCGCGGGCGCGCGCCACGCTCTCATCATCGCGCCCGTCAAACATGAAAACACAACGCTCAAACGCCTCCAGCCCATCGCGCTGTGCCCCGTCCACCAGAAACAACACATTGGCCTCATTCGGCGTATCGCCGTCATCGGTTATCCAAATCGGTTGCGCCGCGATATGCTCAGCAAAGCGGTCATCCCCCTTGGCGGCATGGGGCAAAAACGCCTCATCCTTATAGGTCCATAAATGCGTGTCTATTGCCGCTACCCGCTCTTCAGCACCGGTTTGAACAACGGCCTTCCAGCCGCGCTTGAGCGTTGCCTCGAGCAAAAGCGGCAAGGCCTGTTCCAGCGTCTGACGCTCCAGATGATAGAACAGAACCTCGCTCATTTTACTTTTCGTAATGCGCTTTCACCAAGCGGTCGAGCAGGCGCACGCCATAGCCCGATGCCCAAGTGCGGCTGGTCGCGCTTTTCGGGCTGCCCATCGCCGTACCAGCAATATCGAGGTGCACCCAAGGCACATCATTGGTGAAGCGTTTCAAGAATTGCGCGGCGGTTGATGAACCGGCATAGCGACCACCGATATTTTTCATATCGGCATTTGGCGTGTTAATCATTTTGTCGAAATTGTCATTCATCGGCATGCGCCAGACTTTTTCGCCCTCGGCCTCACCAATTTGTGTCAACTGCTCAGCCAACTTGTCATCGCTGGAGAACATACCGGCGTAATCTTGTCCGAGTGCAATCATAATCGCGCCGGTGAGGGTCGCCAAATCAATCATGAATTGTGGCTTGAAACGCTTTTGCGTGTACCACAGCGCATCAGCCAGCACGAGGCGACCTTCAGCGTCGGTGTTTAGCACTTCAATGGTTTGCCCCGACATTGACTTAACAATATCGCCCGGCCGTTGCGCGTTGCCGTCCGGCATGTTTTCCACCAGACCGATAACGCCAATCGCATTTACCTTGGCTTTACGGCTGGCCAATGCGTGCATCAAGCCGGTTACGGCAGCCGCGCCGCCCATATCGCCCTTCATGTCTTCCATGCCACCGGCAGGCTTAATGGAAATGCCGCCCGTATCAAAACACACGCCCTTGCCGACAAACGCCACAGGCTGTTTCGATTTGGCCGCGCCATTCCACTGCATGACAACCATTTGACTGTCTTGCACACTGCCCTGCCCAACGCCGAGCAGCGAGCCCATGCCGAGTTTTTTCATCTGCGCTTCGCTCAGCACTTCAACTTTCACGCCCAGCTTGGTCAGCTCTTTGGTGCGCTTGGCAAACTCAACAGGTGTCAAAATATTGGACGGCTCATTGACCAAATCGCGCGCGACAATCGTGCCTTCAGCGACGGCTTTTAACTCAGCAAAACTTTTGCGCGCCGCCGTTGCGGCTTTGGTCGCAATAACGATTTTGGACGGCCCACCGGTCGTCTTGTTTTTTGTCTTATAGGTTTCAAACTTATAATCGCGCAGCATGATACCGGTCGCGGCGCGCGCGGCGATATCGGCATCGCTCACGGCTTTATTACCCATCGGCTCCAGCAGCAAAGTTACGGCGCCATCAGCCTTCTCGACTGCGCCCAATGCTGTGCCACCCATTTTTTCAGCATCTGCCGCGCTGAGTTTTTTGCCGTCACCGACGCCCAAAACCACAATGCGGTCGAGCGTTGTTTTGGCCGGTGCCAGCAAGGCGAACATGCTTCCGGCTTTGCCTTTAAACTTTTTAATCTTAATCGCCTTGGCAATCGCCCCACCGGTTGTCTTATCAATTTGCTTGCCGAGCGGGCCAAGTTTGCCGCCATCAACAGCCGTCAAAATCAGGGTGCCTTTTTCAGGCAATTTATCAGTGGTAAAAGTCGGTGTGAGAGGCATGTTTTTCTCCGATGATGAGGCTTGAATTTCTGACTGGTTTTCAACATTATGGCCTAAAGAACTGGTCGTCCAGCTTCATTTAGGGTAAGAGCTTGTCCAGTTCAATATGTCTCACACGGGTAGAAAAACGAGTCAAAAATGAAATTCACCACCCGCCTTATGGCCGCATTCGGTCTTATGCAAGCCGTTTTCATGGCCGCGCCAAGCACAATTGACGCGCGCGATGTCGAAGGCATTGCCGCCATTGTTAATGACCAAGTCATCTCGCTTTATGATGTTGACCAACGGGTTGATTTATTTTTCGCCACATCGGGCATTAAAAAAACGCCGCAAATGAACGAGCGTATGCGCGAACAGGTTTTGCGCTCTCTGGTTGATGAGAAACTGCAACTGCAAGAAGCCGAGCGCGTCGAAATTAAAATCGAAGATGATGAGATTAAACGGCGCATGGAATCGCTGGCCGGTGAGAGCAGCATGACGCTGGACGGCATTAAAAGCTTTTTGGATGAGAATAAAATCGAGCCGGAAGCGCTTGAGGGCCAATTGCATGCCGAGCTGGCGTGGCGACAATTTGTGCGTCGCAGCTTTGGCGGTCGGGTAAAAGTCGGCGATCAGGAAGTTGACGAGCAATATAATAAAGCCGTGCGCGCGGTTAACCAGACGCGCTATCTGGTCAGCGAGATTCTGCTCAATCTGGATGCTTTCGCCAATGAGCAGCAAGTTGCACAATTATCCAATGAGATTGTTCGCCAATTGCAGTCCGGTGTCGATTTCGCCGCTGTGGCACGGCAATTTTCAATTGCCCCAACCGCGTCACGTGGCGGTCAATTGGGGTGGATTACCGCCGAGCAACTGGACCCACGCCTTGGTACGGTTTTGCGGCAAATGCAGCCCGGGCAAATCTCACGGCCTATCCCGACCAATGCCGGTGTCACTATTCTGGCTCTGGCTGATAAGCGCGCCGGGGGCAACGACCCGCGTAAAAACAAGTTTGATGTTTTAACCGTCGGCTTTCCGAGCGGCACAAAAGCCAGCCGCATCGATAAGTTTATTGCCGATTTCCGCACCTGCCGTCGTGCGCAGTCTTCAGCTAAAAAATTGCAAGCAACCGCCAAGCGCACAGGTTTGCGCGAATGGCGCGAACTGCCCAAACCAATGGCCGTCGCTGTGCGCGACCTTGAGGCCGGTAAGCTCTCAGCGCCGCTCAGCACAGCAGACGGCACATCTTTGTTTATCGTGTGCGACCGCAAAGACAATCTCGGTGTCGATATTTCGCGCGAGGCAATTGCTGATAATATTTATTCCCAGCGCGTTGCCATGATGGCGCGCCGTCACTTGCGTGACCTGCGCCGTGATGCCGTGGTGGAATATCGCTAAATGAGCTGCGCGCATGAGTGAGGACGGCCTACCGCCGCTGCGCGAGGTAATAGCTGCGCATGATTTGCGGGCTGACAAAAAATTCGGCCAGAACTTTATTCTCGACCTTAATCTGACGCGGCGCATTGCCCGCGAGGCCGGGCGGCTGGATGAGTGCGATGTGATTGAAATCGGCCCCGGCCCCGGCGGCCTGACGCGGGGTCTGCTGATGGAGGGCGCACGCCATGTGCATGTCATCGAAGCCGATAATCGCTTCCTACCCGCTTTAAACGAAATTGCCGCCGCTTATCCGGGTCGCCTGAGCATTCATGCGGGCGATGCCCTCACCATCACGCCGGCGCAATTAACCGATACGCCCTATAAAATCGTTTCGAATTTGCCATATAATATCGCCACGCCTCTTTTGACCGGATGGCTGGAAAGTGGCTGGCGCGACGGCGTATGGCACCCACAATTCCGCTCAATGACCCTGATGTTTCAAAAAGAAGTGGCGCAACGCATTACCGCTCAAGCCGGTGACAAGCATTATGGCCGCCTTGCCGTGCTGGCCGGATGGTTGAGCGATGCCCGCCTCGCTTTCGATGTCGACCGACAGGTTTTTGTGCCGCCGCCGAAAATCACCTCGGCAATTGTGCATTTAACGCCGCGCCATACACCATTGGCCGAAGCCGATTTAACGGCGCTGACAAAAGTCACCGCTGCGGCATTCGGTCAGAGACGGAAAATGTTGCGCGCCAGCCTGAAACAGATAAGCTCAGACCCGCAGTCACTTCTGGCCGCCGCAGGCATTGCCGAAACAGCGCGAGCAGAAGAATTGACCATTGAAGAATTTTGCACCCTGTCAAATTTATGGGGTGCGCCCACATCGTGAGGGAGGAAACGATGAAAAGCCAAGCCATTACCGAATACGGCGCAGCCCTGCAAGAAGTTGAAGCCGAAACACCGACCCCAAGCGGCAGCGAAGTGCTGGTCGAAATCAGCCATTGTGGCGTCTGCCATTCGGATGTGCATTTCCATGACGGCCATTTCGATATGGGCGGCGGCAACCAATTAGATGTGCGTGGCGCGCGGCAAACTCCGTTCACCCTCGGCCATGAAATTGAAGGCACAGTAACCGCTATCGGCCCCGATGTGAAAGATGTGAAGGTGGGCGACCGCAAAGTGGTTTACCCTTGGATTGGCTGTGGCGACTGCAATGATTGCAATAATAACCGCGAAAACCTGTGCAATGGTCGCGCTCTTGGCGTGAATTTGCCGGGCGGTTTCTCGTCTCATTGTCTGGTGCCGCATGAGCGCTATTGCCTCGATGCCGAAGGCATCGCGCCCGGCCTTGCCAGCACATATATGTGCTCAGGCATCACCGCATACTCCGCACTGAAATATCTCAATACGGGCGATAAAGGCGAGCCTGCCTTGATTGTCGGGCTTGGCGGCGTTGGCATGATGGCGTTGCAATTCGCGCTGGAAATGTTTGATGAAGCGCCGATTGTTGCCGATTTGGATGATAATAAGCTGCAAGCCGCTATGGGTGCGGGGGCGAAAGCCGCTTATAATCCGGGTACGGAAGGCGATTTGAAAAAGCTGATTGCTGACACGAATGGCGGTGTCGCCGGTGCAGCCGACTTTGTCGGCGCGGAAGGCTCTTTGCAATTTGCCACCGGTGCGTTGCGCCGCGGCGGCGAAGTAAAAATCGTCGGCTTGTTTGGCGGTGCTTTCACGCAACCAATTCCGATGTTCCCATTCCGCGCCATGTCGATTGGCGGGTCAATGACCGGCACTTTGAAAGACACGATTGAGATGCTGGAAATTGTAAAAGCCGGTAAAATCAACCCAATTCCGGTTGAGACACGTGGCATGGATGCCGCCAGTCAGACTTTGGATGATTTGCGCGAAGGCAAAATCATCGGTCGCGTGGTTCTGGAAAACCAGAGCGCGTAACCCTCAAAGGGCTTCGCGCAAGGTTGTAACGAAATCAGACAGGCCGGTTTGCCGCGCCCGCTTCAATCGCTCGGCTGTTAAAATGCCGCGCAATTGGGCGAGGCTTGCTTCGGCCTGCTCATTCACGATGATGTAATCATATTCAGGGTAATGGCTAATCTCATCAGACGCCTTCGCCATGCGCGATGCCACCACATCAGCACTGTCTTGCGCGCGGCTGTTGAGACGCTTTTCAAGTTCCGCCGCCGTGGGCGGCAGAATAAACACTTTAACCAAATCGTCTTCTGCCGCTTCCTGCAATTGCTGCGTGCCCTGCCAATCAATATCAAACAAAACATCGCGACCATTGCGCAAAGCATCCTCAACCGGCTGGCGCGGCGTGCCGTAATAATTATCGAATACTTTGGCGTGTTCCAGCAAATCACCGCGATTGCGCATTTCACCAAATGCTTGCGTGTCAACGAAGTGATAATCCGTGCCGTCGACCTCACCGGGGCGCGGCTTGCGTGTCGTCACCGAAACTGACATGGCGATATTTTCATCTGACTGTAAAAGCCCACGCGCCAGCGTTGTTTTGCCCGCACCAGAGGGGGACGAAAGCACCAGCATAAGACCGCGTCGGGTTATGGCAGACATGAATGACCTCGAATCAGAAAACCGAGGCTTCACTATAGCCGATTATCGCTTGCGCTGTTTTTCGATTTGCCGCCAGCGACGCACATTGCGATTATGCTCAGCCAGAGTTTCGGCAAACACATGCCCGCCCGTGCCATCAGCGACAAAATATAAAACCTTGCTGCTGGCCGGGTTAAGCACAGCCGCAATGGAGGCACGCCCTGCATTGGCAATCGGTGTCGGCGGCAAGCCGTTAATGCGATAAGTGTTATAGGGTGTCTTGCGCCGTATCTCGCTGCGCCGTATCGGGCGACCCAACTTTCCTTTGCCGCCAACAATGCCGTAAATAATCGTCGGGTCAGATTGCAACCGCATGCGCTTGTTCAACCGATTGATAAAAGCCGCCGCCACTAAAGGGCGCTCAGACCCAACGCCTGTTTCGCGCTCTACAATCGACGCCAATATCAAGGCTTGTTGTTTGGTTTTAAGCGGCAGGTTTTTTTGCCGTTTCGGCCATAGCGCATTTATCACTTCCGTTTGGGCCTGCTGCATTTTCTGTACCAGCGCGACGCGCGTCATACCGCGCGGCACAGCATAGGTCTCCGGCAAAAGCGAGCCTTCGGCGGGAATATCAACCGTGCCGACAAGCACATCTTCGGCGCGCATTTGATTGATTATTTGCTGGCTGGTCAGCCCCTCGGCAAAGGTGATTTTATGCAGCACCACATCGCCGCGCAGCAAAATATTAAGCACCTCATGCATCGAGGCATGCGGCGGCATATCAAACTCACCGGCTCGCAACCGACCGGCATCACCGCGCAAGCGCACAAAAAGTCGAAACACCAAAGAAGAACGCAGCGCGCCCGCATCATCTAACCGCGCCGCGACACCACCGAGCGACACACCGCGCTCTAAATATACACGGCGCGTATCTTCATGCGGGCCGGGGCCGAAAATGAAAAACAACAACGCCGCCATAAACAGCGCGCCGATGAGCACGAGTGGCACAATATAAGATTTCAATTTGCTCAAAAGCAGCCGCAGTTTCTCCACGGCGGTTTACTCAACGGCCTTGAATACCAGAGACGCATTCGTGCCGCCAAAGCCAAAGCTGTTTGATAAGACAGCTTTAATCTCTTTTTCTTGCGCCTTATGCGGCACCAGATTAATCGGCGTTTCAACTGACGGATTATCCAAATTAAGGGTCGGCGGCACAATGCCATCGCGCATGGCGAGAACTGAGAAAATTGCCTCAACCGCACCGGCCGCGCCCAATAAATGCCCGATTGCCGATTTGGTAGACGACATAGCAAGCGCGTCCGACGCACCGCCGAACAAACGCTCAACCGCTTTCAATTCAATTTCATCACCCAAAGGCGTTGACGTGCCATGCGCGTTCACATAACCGACATCTTCAGGCGACAGGCCCGCACGCTTCAGTGCCGCCTGCATGGAGCGATAGCCACCCGAGCCGTCTTCCGCCGGTGAGGTGATGTGATACGCATCACCTGACAAGCCATAGCCGACCACTTCGGCATAGATTTTCGCACCGCGCGCTTTGGCGTGCTCATATTCTTCTAAAATGACAACGCCCGCGCCCTCACCCATAACAAAACCGTCGCGGTCTTTATCATAGGGGCGCGAGCCTTTTTCCGGCGTATCGTTAAAGCCTGTTGAAAGCGCACGACAAGCCGCGAAACCGGCAATACCCAAACGGCAAATGGCAGATTCTGTGCCACCGGCTACCATCACATCAGCATCGTCCAGCGCGATAAGTCGCGCCGCATCACCAATCGCATGCGCACCGGTTGAACACGCCGTTACAACGGCGTGATTAGGGCCTTTAAGGCCGTGCTTAATGGAAATCTGTCCACCGGCCAGATTAATCAATGCGCCGGGGATGAAAAATGGGCTGAGCCGCCGTGGGCCGCGCTCGTGAACCGTAATCGCGCCATCGGCAATGCCTTGCAAACCGCCAATACCCGCACCGACCATCACGCCCGTGCGGAATTGCTGTTCTTCGGTTTCGGGTTTGTAGCCACTATCAGCCAGCGCCATATCGGCGGCGGCCATGCCATAGATGATAAAATCATCCATGCGCTTTTGTTCTTTCGGCTCGACATAAAGATTGGGGTCAAACCCACCCTCTTTATCGTCACCGGCCCGGTCAATATGGCAAGCGATTTGACAAGGCAAATCCGACACGTCGAAGCCGGCCATAGGACCGGCACCCGACTCGCCATTGATGAGCCGTTGCCAGCTTTTCTCAATGGTCTCGCCGAGAGGATTAACCGAACCAATGCCGGTTATAACGACGCGTCGCATTAATTAGTCTGCCTTAGGAAGCGGAGTCGATGAACTTGACCGCGTCAGCAACCGTCAAAATGGTTTCGGCTGCATCATCGGGAATTTCAATGCCGAATTCTTCTTCAAAAGCCATAACCAGCTCAACAGTATCCAAGCTATCAGCACCCAGATCGTCGATAAAGCTTGCAGCTTCTGTTACCTGACCGGCATCTACACCGAGGTTTTCGACAACAATTTTTTTAACGCGTTCGACAGTATCGCTCATCACAAGCTCCTTTAAAATTCAGTGCGCCTCGCGGGCATCCCCTCACCTAATCGACATGATTGCCATGTCTGAAGTTTGACTATCACCCTTTACACATCGTGTCCATAGTTAGACGACAGATGAAAAAGCAGATTAAACGGGACAAACAAGCGGTTAATTCAACAATCCCAATTTTCTTTAGGCGATTTATATCGCTCATTATATCTCGGTTATGTGCTGGCCTATATCTGGTTTAAATCTCCATCTATATCATTGCCATGCCACCATTTACATGCACCGTCTGACCGGTCACATAAGCGGCTTCATCGCTAGCCAAAAACAAGCAGGCGGCGGCAATATCATCACCACTGCCAAGACGTCCGGCCGGAATGGCAGAGGTCAGCGTGGCTTTTTGCTCTTCCGGCAAGTCATCTGTCATCGGCGTCGCGATAAAGCCCGGCGCAACGCAATTGACGGTGATGCCCCGACTGGCGACTTCTTGCGCCAAAGATTTCGACATACCAATCATACCGGCCTTGGTGGCGGCATAATTGGCCTGCCCCGGATTGCCGGTCACACCAACCACTGAGGTGATACCGATAATGCGACCATGGCGGCGTTTCATCATGCCGCGCAAAGCCGCACGAATAAGCCGAAAACTGGAGGTCAGATTGACATTCAACACGGCTTCCCAGTCTTCATCTTTCATCCGCAAAGCGAGATTATCACGGGTGATACCGGCATTATTGACCAAAATATCCAATCCGCCGAGCGCTTCTTCAGCTTTCGCCGCCAGCTCGCTCGCCCCTTCGGCAGATGACAAATCAGCCACCAGCACATGCGCGCCCTCGCCCAGTTCATCCGCCAATTCTTGCAGCACCGCCTCACGGGTGCCGGCCAAACCAACTTTTGCTCCCGCCGCATGCAGTGTTTTGGCAATATCGCGGCCAATGCCGCCCGATGCACCTGTTACCAGTGCGGTTTTTCCGCTCAAATCAAACATTGCTTATCCTTTATCAATTATAACGCCTAAAAGGCGTCGATATCTTCCGGCGTGTTCAGTGCCTTGGCCGACAAACGCGCGTCAATGCGGCGCGCCATGCCGGTCAGCACTTTACCGCTGCCCAATTCAACCAATTCAGTAACGCCATTATCAGCCGCCCAAATCATACTTTCACGCCACCGCACCGAGCCGGTAACTTGCTCAACCAGCAATTGCCGAATGGTGTCCGCATCGTCAGTAGCTTGCGCGGTAACATTGGCAATCACCGGCACCACCGGCGATGAAATATCTGTCTCAGCCAAGGCGGCAGCCATTTCTTCGGCGGCCGGTTGCATCAGCGCACAATGAAACGGCGCACTCACCGGCAACTCCATAGCGCGCTTGGCCCCGTTTTCTTTGGCCAATTCGCACGCCCGCACCACCGCAGCTGCATGGCCGGAAATCACCACCTGACCATTGGCATTATCATTGGCTGCGCTGACAATCTCGCCATCGCCAGCAGCTTGTGCGGCAACATCTGAGACGGCATCAAAATCCAAACCCAAAACAGCCGCCATCGCGCCGACACCGACGGGCACAGCACGCTGCATGGCTTGGCCGCGCAATTTCAACAAGCGCGCCGTATCTTCCAGTTTCAAAGCACCGGCTGCCGTCAGTGCCGAATATTCACCCAAACTGTGACCGGCGACATAGCTCGCCGCATCAGCCAAGTTTAGCCCCCGTGCTTCAAGCACGCGTATCACGGCAATGGAAACCGCCATCAGCGCCGGTTGCGCATTTTCGGTCAACGTCAATTCATCATCCGGCCCGCCCCACATAAGTGCCGATAGGTCTTGCCCTAAAGCGTCATTTACCGCTTCAAAAACTTGCTTGGCCTCCGGATAGGCTTCAGCCAATGCTTGTCCCATGCCGACGGCTTGACTGCCCTGACCGGGGAATACAAATGCTTGTGTCATTTTTCCTCCACCCTCTCATGCGAGAGACCCTTCTTAAAAGAATCGCTGGCATGTTAGGCGATTGCTGCTTTGGTTTATAGGCCGAAAAGTCACTTGCCAAGCTGTTGGCTTTCTTGTATCACCCGCAGATTGAAATTCGGCTGGAGGCTGAAAGGATATTTCCGTTATTTGCTGACGGATTGGGAATGGTCCCGCATCCCTTGTCTCCGCTCTCGCGTAACTTGTGAGCCTCTCCCTTTCGGTTGACCCGCTTGGTAGATTAAGTGCTCGCTAGGGGCTAGGCGCCGAAAAAAGAAGGAGAGAGGCTATGGCTCTTTATGAGCATGTGTTTATTGCACGCCAAGATATTTCCTCGCAGCAGGTCGAAGGTTTGGTCGACATGATGAAAGCTGTGCTGGAAGAAAATGGCGGCAAAATTACCAAGAACGAATATTGGGGTCTGAAATCACTGGCCTATCGCGTGAAGAAAAACCGCAAGGGCCATTATTCATTGCTCAATATTGATGCCAGCCACGAGGCTGTCGCTGAATTGGAACGTCGCATCAGTTTGAATGATGACATCATCCGCCACATGACTTTGCGGGTTGATGAGCATGAAGCTGATGACTCTGTGCAATTGCGCAATAAAAACCGCGACGACCGTCGTGATGACCGTCGTGGCCCGCGCCGCGATGACCGTCGTGATGCCGCACCGCGCACTGAAACCGCTGATAAAGGAGAGGCAGAATGAGCCAAGGACGTCGCCCCTTCGGTCGCCGCCGCAAGTCTTGCCCGTTCTCGGGTGCCAATGCGCCGACCATTGATTATAAAGATACCCGCCTGCTGCAACGCTATGTTTCAGAACGCGGCAAAATCGTACCGCGCCGCATCACGGCTGTTTCTGCCAAGAAACAACGCGAGCTGGCCCGGGCTATCAAGCGCTCGCGTTTCCTCGCGCTGATGCCCTATACGGTTGATCAATAAGATAGCCGGCAGGCGCGTGTTATGACACAAACCCTGCTGTTGCGGATTATAATGGCGGCGATCGGCAGTTTCATGCTGTTCGCCGCCCTTTTTTCTTTGCCTTTCGCGGCCTTGCCTATGGCCTATATCGGTCTGTCTTACGGCATTGCGCAAGCCGCTATGGTGGCCGTTGGCGCGCTCGCTTTAACGGCAATATTGCTCGCCCCCTCATTGGCCATTATTTTTGCTCTGATGTTTCTCGTGCCGACTTTGGTGTTGGTGCGTCAAGCCTTGCTGTCGCGCCAAATGGAAGACGGGCAATTTGAGTTTTTTCCGCTCGAGAAGCTGATTGTTATGACCCTCGCCATAACCGGCTTCGGCACATTGCTTGTGTTTTCCTTATTCAGTGGCGATGGCGGCATGCCACAGAGTTTTGCCAATGCGATGGGCAATGCGCCGGAAATTCGGCAAACCCTCAGTCAAATGTATGATTTATCATCAGCTGACGCGATATTGCGCGTTGCCAATTTGATAATCATTACCGGCTTTGCCAGCTGGCCGCTTTTGCTGCTCGGCAATATGCAAATCGCGCAAGCCTTATCTGAAAAGTTTGAGAAAAACCTGCGCCCCGGCGGTGATTACACAAAACTCACTTTGCCGATTTGGTTGATGCCTGCCCTGCTGGTGTTTTTGGCGACATCAACATTGCTTGACGGCTGGCCCGGCACTTTGGGCGCAACCTTGGCCGGTATTGTTCTGGCCGCATATTTCCTATTGGGTTTAGCGATTATTCATGCTATCTCCCGCCCGTGGAATGGACGCGGCTTTTTTCTCGCCGTTTTATATTTTCTACTCTTCGTTATGGCTTGGGTGATTATCCCCATCGCTCTAATGGGATTGCTCGATGCGCGATTTGATTTCCGCAAATTGAACAATACCCCTGACAAGCCATCTGACACACAAGGGGACAAGGAGTAAGACAATGCAAATCGTATTGTTGGAACGTATCGCAAAGCTTGGTCAAATGGGTGACGTTGTTACCGTAAAAGACGGCTATGCACGAAATTTTTTGCTGCCACAAGGCAAAGCCCTGCGCGCCAATAAGGCCAATCTCGCGCAGTTTGAAGAAAACCGCTCGCAGCTTGAAGCCCGCAATTTGGAGCGCAAGCAAGAAGCCGAAGCCATTAACACCAAACTGGACGGCGAAAGCTTTGTCGTTATCCGCCAGTCAGGCGATACCGGTCAGCTTTACGGCTCAGTCACAACCCGCGACATCGCTGAATTGCTGAGCGAAAACGGTTTCTCAACAGCCCGCAACCAAGTGGTCTTGAGCACACCGATTAAAATTCTCGGCCTGCATCCGGTAACTGTGGTTCTGCATCCGGAAGTCAGCTCAAGCGTTATCGTCAATGTGGCACGGACCGAAGAAGAAGCCGAACGCCAAGCCGCCGGTGAAGACGTCACTGCCGAACAAATGGACGAAGACGAAGAAGCCATTGATGTCGAAGCCATTTTCGAAGAAGGCGCTGAAGTCACTATTGAAGAAGCTGACGAAGAAGCCAGCGAAGACGCCAACGAAGAATCAGGTGAAGACACTAGCGAAGAAGAAGTCGCTGAAGAGGCGACTGCTGAGGAAGCTGAAGAAGAGTCAAGCGAGGAAGAAGATAAATCGGAAGAATAATTCCGACTTTTCCCCGAAGTTAACAGGCCCGCTGAAAATTTTTCGGCGGGCCTTGTTTTTTGTTCTGTCGCCTGCCCGCTGGCTTGTCTAAGGTCTTTGCATGGAAACGCCAATTACCCAACTCAATCCGACGCAAGAAGCACCTGATTCAAAGGTCAATGACTTCAAGCAAATGCCGCATAATATTGAAGCTGAGCAAGGCCTTTTGGGCGCATTGCTCATCAATAATGATGCCCTTGACCAAGTCGCTGATTTTCTCAAAGCGGATTATTTTTACGATCCGGTTCATCAACGTATTTTTGAAGCCATAGCCAAGCTGGTTGGTAACGGCAATCTGGCCTCGCCAGTGACGCTGAAAACCTATCTTGAAATGGATGACGGGCTGACTGCCTTGGGCGGTGTCGGCTATTTGGCGCGCTTGGCCTCTAACGCGACAACCATCGCCAATGCAAAGCAATATGGCCGGACGATTTATGACCTGGCCATTCGCCGCCAGCTTATTTTGGTTGGGCAAGAAATGGTCGGCGACGCCTTTGAAGGCGATATCGACCAAGACCCAAATGTGCAAATCGACAAAGCCGAACAGGCGCTTTATTCGATTGCCGAAAAAGGGGCGCATGCGTCGGGCTTTATGGGCTTTGACCAGTCTTTGACCGGTGCCATTGAGATGGCGGAAAAAGCCTATCAGCGCGAAGGCTCCCTATCGGGTATTTCCACCGGCTTTCGCGGATTGGACGATATGCTCGGCGGTCTTCAAGAGAGCGATTTGCTTATTCTCGCCGGTCGCCCTGCTATGGGTAAAACCGCGCTGGCGACCAATATCGCTTTCACCATTGCGCATAATTATCTCAAAGCCAAACAAAGCGGCAATGTCGAACACAAACCGGACGGCTCAACGGAAGTCAAAGATGGTGGCGTGGTCGGCTTCTTCTCGCTTGAAATGGCGGCTGAGCAATTGGCAACGCGTATGCTGGCCGAGCAAGCCGGTGTTTCTTCATCCAATATTCGTAAAGGCGATATTCACGAAGATGAATATGCTCGCCTGGTCAGCGCGGCCCGTGATTTGCAAGATGCCCCGCTTTTTATCGACCACACCGGCGCCATTCCGATTGCCACTTTGGCAGCGCGGGCGCGGCGGTTGAAACGGCAAAAATCGCTTGGCCTGATTGTTGTCGATTATTTGCAATTGGTGCGGGCCGGTAATTCTCGCGATGGGCGCGTGCAAGAGGTCAGTGAAATTACGCAAGGGCTGAAAGCGCTGGCGAAAGAACTGAATGTGCCGGTGCTGGCCCTGTCGCAGCTCTCGCGCCAAGTCGAGTCGCGCGATGATAAACGCCCGCAACTTTCTGACTTGCGCGAATCCGGTTCCATCGAACAAGATGCCGATATTGTGATGTTTGTTTATCGTGAGCCGTATTATTTGGCCCGCGAAAAGCCGATGGAAGGCACTGAAGAATTTATGCTTTGGGAAGAACGCATGTCGGCTGTAGACGGCACGGCAGAAGTGATTGTCGGCAAAAACCGTCACGGCCCGACGGGCACAGCGAAAATGGCTTTCGAAGACCGCTTCACCCGCTTTAGTGACTTGATTGAAGACGACCATATGCCGGAGCGATTTGACTGATAGTGACTGATGCCAGCCTCACCGACAAATTGACTGACAGCGCGGTATTGAGCATTGACCTTGCCGCGGTGCAGCAAAACTTTCGCAGCATGCAAAAACATGCCGGTGCGGCCGAAACCGCCGCCGTGGTGAAAGCTGATGGTTACGGCTTGGGTATTGAACCGATTGCCAATGCGTTGGATGACGCCGGATGCAAAACCTATTTCGTCGCACAAACACAAGAGGCATTGGCTTTGCGGGCCATTTTGCCCGAAGCCATTATCTATGTGTTGAACGGCTTGCCTGAAAACGCGGCCGCTATTTTTGCCGAACATAAATTGCGCCCGTGCCTCAACAGCTTATCGCAAATTGAACAATGGCAAGGCTATTGCGAAAACGAGAAGAGCCATCCGGCTTGTTTGTTTGTCGATAGCGGCTTTAACCGCCTCGGCCTCAGCGCCGAAGACATTGCTGATTTAGCCGATAATACTGCCTTGTTTAATGGCTGGGAATTATCGCTTATCGCCAGTCATTTGGCCTGCGCCGACACGCCCGAGCATCCGATGAACGCAGCGCAATTGGAAGCCTTTCGCCATGCGCTGTCGCAATTGCCCGACGCGCCCGCCTCACTGGCCAATTCAGGCGGGGTGATGCTGGGCGAAGCTTATCATTTCGATATGGCG
Source organism: Alphaproteobacteria bacterium (assembly GCA_965657665.1). Lineage (GTDB taxonomy): Bacteria > Pseudomonadota > Alphaproteobacteria > RS24 > RS24 > UBA8337. Next base: position 17,096 of record CBFHPF010000014.1, read on the forward strand.
CGGGTCGGCATTGCGCTATACGGCGGCAGCCCACATGGAAAAAGCGACACGGCCCTCGCGCCGGTCGCCACATTGCGCGCGCCGCTTTTGCAAATTCGTCACTTATCAGCCGGCGACAGTGTCGGCTATGGCGCCAATTTTGCCGCCACAAGCGAGATGCGTATCGGCATTGTCAGCCTAGGCTATGCCGATGGCATTGGACGCCATTTCGGCCACCAATCGGGGCGCGCCAAATTAATGCTAAGCGGTTTGGAAGTTCCGATTATCGGGCGCATTTCCATGGACAGCTTGGCGGTTGACCTGACAGACTGCCCGCAAGCACCGCAAACTGGGGACATGATTGAAATTTTCGGGCGCAATAACCCGATTGACCGTCTGGCCGGACAAGGCGCGACTATCTCTTATGAGCTTCTCACCGGGCTCGGAAGCCGCTATAAACGCAGCTACACATAATAAGCCCGCAGGAGAAAATTGTGGCAATACTGGCAACTATCGGACGTTTCTTTCTCGGGTTCTTCGCGCAAACCGGCGAGCTATCCATCTTTGTCGCGCGCGCTGTCACCGCCCTCGTGCGGCCGCCGATTTATTGGCGGATGATAGGCCAGCAAGTTATGCGCATCGGTTATTACTCTTTGCCGGTTGTGGCCCTCACTTCTTTTTTCACCGGTGGTGCGCTGGCCATTCAAATTTACTATGGCGGCAACCAGTTCAACTCCGAGGCCATTGTCTCCAGCATTGTCGCCCTTGGCATTACCCGCGAATTGGGGCCGGTTTTGGGCGGCTTGATGGTTGCGGGCCGCGTTTCGGCAGCGATTGCTGCGGAAATCGGCACGATGCGTGTCACTGAGCAAATCGATGCGCTGACCACATTGTCAACTGACCCATATAAATATCTGGTCGCGCCGCGGGTTATCGCTGCCACATTGTGCATGCCGCTTCTCGCGCTGGTGGCTGACGTGTTGGGCATTTTCGGCGGCTTTGTTGTCGGCACACAAAGCTTTGATTTTAACGCGGCGATTTATGTGCAGCGTACTGTCAGCTTTTTGACCTTTGACGATGTCAGCTCCGGCCTGATTAAAGCGGCCGTGTTCGGCTTCATCATCGCCATTATGGGTTGCTATCACGGCTATAACTCAAAAGGCGGCGCGCAAGGTGTTGGTCGCGCCACCACCAATGCCGTGGTGACTGCATCCATTCTCATTCTGGCCGCCAACTATCTGATGACCGCTTTGTTGTTCTCCTCATGAGTGACAAAATCATCCTTTCTGACGTGCATAAGAGCTTCGGCTCAAAAGATGTGCTGCGCGGTGTCAATCTCAGTGTCGGCGAAGGCCAGTCGCTGGTGGTGATTGGCGGCTCGGGCAGCGGCAAGTCGGTTATGCTGAAATCTATTCTGGGCTTGCTAACGCCTGATAGCGGTTCGATTAAAATCGACGGTAAAGAAACCCTAGGCTTGGCGCGTGAAAAACGCACTGAAATTGACGCGCAATTCGGCATGTTGTTTCAAAACGGCGCGCTGTTTGACAGTCTGCCGGTTTGGAAAAACGTCGCTTTTCGCGCCGTGCAAAATGACGGCATGAATGAAAGCGACGCGCGCGATTTGGCCGTTGAGGCATTGAAGCGCGTTGAATTGGGACCGGAATTGCTTGATTTATCACCGGCTGAATTATCCGGCGGCATGCATAAACGCGTCGGACTGGCGCGCGCTATTGCTTCCAAGCCGGATATTATTTTCTTCGATGAGCCGACGACGGGTCTCGACCCGATTATGACGGACGTTATCAATCACCTCATTCAAGAATGCGTGCAAGAGCTTGGCTCCACCACTTTGACCATCACCCATGACATGACGTCGGTTCGGGCCATCGCCGATAAGACCGCGCTGCTTTATAAGGGCGAAATTATTTGGCAAGGCAGCCAAGATGAGCTTGAGCAATCTGACGACCCGTTTCTGCATCAGTTTATCAACGGCCTGCCGCACGGGCCGATTGAGGTTGAAGGTCAGCGGCTCGATACGGCACAGGCATAGGGCAGCAAATTATGGCGCGCGCTTCAGCCGAATATAATTGCAATCAATGCGGCAATGTCACCACCAAATGGTCGGGCAAATGCGAAGCTTGCGGCGCGTGGAACACCATCTCCGAAGTGGCGGGCAGTAAAGCACCGCCGATTGGGCGCGGTGCCAAAAAGGCCAAAGGCAAAACCGTCACCCTCACCTCTTTAGCCGGTGAAGACAAAGAACCCGAACGCAGCAAATCAGGCCTCGCCGAATTTGACCGCGTGCTGGGCGGCGGGTTGGTGCCTGGCTCAGCCACACTGATTGGCGGCGACCCGGGCATTGGTAAATCCACATTGCTTTTGCAAGCCGCCGCAACCGTCGCCAAGCAAGGCGGTAAAGTGGTTTATGTGTCGGGCGAGGAAGCCTTGGCACAATTGCGTATGCGCGCCGCACGGCTCGGCTTGGCGGATGCGCCGGTGCAATTGGCGGCAGAAACCAATGTCGCCGATATTTGCAAAACGCTGGAGGCTGAGGGCGATCTGGCTTTGGTGGTTATCGATTCCATTCAGACCATGTGGTCACCGGCCATTGAAGCCGCGCCGGGCACAGTCAGTCAGGTGCGCGTCGCTGGTCAGGAGCTTATCCATTTCGCCAAGCACACAGACGCGCCTTTAATCTTGGTCGGCCATGTGACCAAAGACGGGCAAATTGCCGGACCGCGCGTGCTGGAACATATGGTTGATACAGTGATTTATTTTGAAGGCGATCGCGGCGACCAATATCGTATTTTGCGGGCCATTAAAAATCGCTTCGGCCCGGCTCATGAAATGGGCGTGTTTGAAATGCAGGGCGCGGGCCTGATGGAAGTCAGCAACCCGTCTGCTTTATTTCTTGAAGGGCGTGACGAAGATGTGCCCGGTGCGGCAGTGTTTGCCGGCATTGAAGGCACAAGGCCGGTGCTGGTGGAAATTCAAGCGCTGGCTGCGCCGTCTTCTTTGGCCACCCCGCGCCGCGCCGTTGTCGGCTGGGACAGCAATCGCCTGTCTATGGTGTTGGCCGTATTGGAAGCGCGTTGCGGCTTATCTTTTGCCGGACGCGATGTGTTTTTGAACGTCGCCGGTGGCTTGCGCATCAATGAGCCGGCTGCTGATTTGGCGGTCGCCGCCGCGCTTATTTCATCGCTGTCAGGCAAGCCGATACCCAAACAAAGCGTGGTGTTTGGCGAGATTAGCCTTTCGGGCGCGGTACGGCCTGTGGCGCAAAGCGGCGTGCGGCTGAAAGAAGCCGACAAGCTGGGCTTTACCCAAGCCTTTGGCCCCAAACCCGGCAAATCGGATGTGCCGTCGGGTATGTCGGTCAAACAAATCGAAGACCTTGGCGGCCTCATCGCCGCATTGGGCGTCACACCGACTGAATAGTCATTTTATCCCTGTATAATAATCAGCGCGCGCGTGCCGACTCATGATAGCCATTTGGCATGGTTTTGCAGGCGCTCGACTTTGTAATTATTGCGGTGCTGCTTATTTCAGCGTCGTTATCACTCATTCGCGGCTTCACCAAAGAGGTGCTGTCGATAACCGGTTGGGTGGTGTCGAGCTATGCAGCGATTTTCCTCGGCCCTTCTCTCAAGCCCGTTTTGGCGAATTACACCGATATAAGCTGGG
>CBFHPF010000015.1:0-20132 GCA_965657665.1 Alphaproteobacteria bacterium
TTTATTTCTTATCACCCATGACAGCGCTTTGGCGGCGCGGTGCGACCGCACGCTTAAAATGCAGGACGGCATATTGCTGGGGCAGGGTGATTAATGTCACAGCCCAAACAACTTAGCTGGCGATTGGCGCTGAAATTGGCGCGCCGCGAAATGCAAGGCGGGCCGGATGGGCGTTTATTTGCCGGATTTCGGATTTTTCTTCTCTGCTTGGTGTTAGGCGTTTTTACCATTGCCGCAGTCGGCTCTCTATCGGCCTCATTGGTTGGCGGCTTGGCAGCGCAAGGTCAGTCTATTTTGGGCGGCGATATGGATTTTCGTCTGGTGCATCGCGCCGCTTTTGATGATGAGCGCGCTTGGCTGACGCGCCATAGGTCATCAGAGATTGCCACCATGCGGGTGATGGCGCGCTTGGCTGATGAGGGCGCTTTACAAGATTTAAACGCGCAAGATTTACCCGAAGCCATGCTGGTCGAAGCCAAAGCCGTGGACGCTGCCTATCCGCTTTACGGCAAAATTGTGCTTTCGGGCGATATGGATTTGAGCAAAGCAATTGCCCCGATTGAGCTGTCTCAAGCCCAAACACAAGCCCAGGCCCAAACAGCATCGCAAAAAATGCTGTATGGCGCGGTGGCCGAGCAAGGTCTGTTTGACCGCTTGGATATCACGCCCGGCACAGAGTTAGTTTTGGGCGATATTCGCGTGCGGTTGAATGCGGTTTTGGTCAGCGAGCCGGACCGTAATGCCGGAGGGTTTCCGCTCGCCCCGCGCCTCATGCTCAGCCATCAGGCACTCACGGCAGCGGGTCTGTTGCGGCCCGGCGCTTTGGTAAATTATCATTATCGCCTGCGCTTGCCCGAAGCGGCGGATAATGAAGCGGTAAAATCTTTGCGTGCTGATGCGCAAAATCTGTTTCCCAATGCCGGTTGGCGCATTCGTGACCGCAGTGATGCTTCGCCATCCATGCGGCGATTTATCGAGCGGCTCGGCCTGTTTCTCACTTTGGTTGGTTTGACGGCTTTGGTGGTTGGCGGGGTCGGGGTCGGCAATGCCATCGCCGCTTATTTGCAAAAGCGGCGCGAAACCATTGCCATTGTCAAAGCCTTGGGTGGCTCGGGGCGGTTTATTTTCCGCATTTATGCGCTGCAAATCGGTGCGCTCAGCGTGTTGGCTTTGCTGGTCGGTCTCAGTCTCGGGGCTGCTGTGCCGTATTTTGTGCAAGCCGCGGCGGGGGCGGTTTTGCCGGTCAAGCTGGCCTTGGGGCTTTATCCGCAACCGCTTTTTGCGGCTGCCGGTTTCGGCCTATTGGCGGCGGCGGCGTTTGCACTTTGGCCTTTGGGGCTGGTTGAAAAAACGCCGGTCACGGCTTTGTTCCGCGCCGACACACAAGCCGTTGGTCGGCCTGCCGCACGTTATATGCTGGGCATAGGCTTGTGTTTCATCGGTCTGGCCGCGCTCGCCATGATGATATCGGAACGCCGCGATGTCGCCTTATGGTTCGGCCTAGGGGTCGGCTTATCTTATTTAGCCCTGCGCGGCGCGGCTTCATTATTGGTGTTTTTTGTCCGCCGTGCCGGTCGCCCGCGCCAGCCCGAATGGCGCATGGCACTGGCCAATATTATGCGCCCCAATGCGCCGGTGCGCGCGGTGATGCTGTCTATCGGCCTGTCGGTCACTTTGCTTTCGGCAATTTCGATGGTCGATGGCAATATTAATCGGCAAATTAGCGGCGATTTACCGGAGCGGACACCGTCGTTTTTTCTGCTTGATATCGCGCCTAACCAAATCGACCCGCTGATGACGAAAGCCAAAAACTTGGCCGATATCAGCCATGTTGAGCAAACGGCTATGCTGCGTGGGCAAATTTTGTCGATTAATGATGTGCTGGCGCGCGATATTAAAGCCAGTCCGGACGCGGCTTGGGTGCTGCGCGGCGATCGTGGGCTGACTTATGCCCTGACCCCGCCGCCCGGCGGCAAAGTGGTCGAGGGCGCATGGTGGCCGGAAGATTATGACGGCCCGCCGCTTGTGTCTTTTGATGCCGAAGAAGCCGCCGGATTGGGCGTTTCTATCGGCGATAAAATCACCGTCAATATTTTGGGTCGGCCAATGACCGCGACGGTTGCCAATTTGCGCTATGTCGATTGGGCCTCAGGGGGGATGAACTTTGTTATGGTGTTTTCGCCAAAGCCGTTGATTTATGCCCCGCACACATATTTGGCGACCTTGACCATGGCGGAAAAAGACGAGGCCAAGCTGGCCCGCATGTTGGCGCGCGATTATCCCAATGTGACGATTATTCGCGTTAAAGAAGCGATTGCCGGTATGCGTGATATTTTGACCAATTTGGGCCTTGCCGTGCGCGCCATGAGTGCCGTGACTTTATTGGCAGGTATTTTTGTGCTGGCCGGTGCCATGGCAGCGGGCCACAAAGCGCGGGTTTATGATGCGGTGGTGATGAAAGTGCTGGGTGCCGCAAGACGGCGCATTTTGGCGGCTTTCGCGCTGGAATATGCGCTGATGGGATTGGGCGCGGCGGTGATTGCGGCAGCGGCCGGCACGCTGGCAGCCTATGCGCTGATTGTCGGGCCGATGCAGGCTGAGTTTGTCTTTTTGCCGCTCACATTGGCGTTAACGGTTTTCGGCGCGGTGGCTTTGACTGTCATTTTGGGCTTGCTGGGCACATATTCCGCTTTATCGGCACCGGCTGCGCCGGTTTTACGCAGCGAATAATCGCTCTCAATCTAGATAAGCCTCTTGAAAAACCCCTGAATTATGCTGATATATAAACTATCGCAATTTCGAAAAGGAACCCGTGATGTCTGATAATCCGTTGAACCAACAAACCGCCGCGCGCGCAGAGCAGCAAGCTCCGGCGATTGATGAGGGTCTGCGCATTTATATGTCAAAAGTTTATGGCTATATGGCGACCGGACTTTTGGGTACGGCTTTGGCCGCCTATTTCGGCGCGGCGTCCGGCCTGTATATTTCCTTGGCACAAACGCCGTTTATTTGGCTCTTGGTCTTGGCACCGCTCGGCATGGTTTTGTTCTTGTCAGCGCGCTTGCATAAAATGAGCTCTGCAACCGCTAAAAATATGTTTTGGCTCTATGCCGGTCTTACCGGCCTGTCACTGTCATATGTGTTGCTGGCCTTTACTGGCGTGTCAGTTGTGCGCACATTTCTTGTCACCGCCGCTTCATTCGGTGCGCTGTCGCTTTATGGCTACACCACAAAACGTGATTTGAGCGGTATGGGCTCGTTCTTGTTTATGGGTCTGATTGGCATTATTCTTGCCGCCATTGTCAATTTCTTCCTGCAAAGCTCGGCCCTGCATTTCGCCATTAGCGTTATCGGTGTGTTAATCTTTGCCGGTCTGACAGCCTATGACACGCAAGATATTAAGCGTATTTATTATGCCGGTGATACGCGCGAGACGGCTGAGAAAAAAGCCATTATGGGTGCGCTGCGCCTGTATCTCGACTTCATCAACATGTTCTTGCTGTTGTTACAGTTTATGGGCAATCGCGATTAAGCACCCGCTCTTGAGCTTTAAAGCCCCGCTCGCTTCTGGCGCAGCGGGGTTTTTCTTTGCCGTTTTACCCGCCTGAATAAGGGCTACGAAAAAAAGCTCAAAATAAGGGTTGAGAGTTTTACGGAATAAGGCGCAAATTCTTGCGGTCGAAAAACCGCAATAATGCCTCGAGGTCATGGCCGCGCCGCAAAATGCGCCCGTCCATGCCCTTCAGCGCATATTGGCCTTGCTTGCGCCGCAGGGCCGGAATTTTTTCGATGCGATAAAGCGGCAGTTCGCTGGTGGTACGAAAAATATCGAATAAAGCGGCTTGCGCGCCATCCGCCATTGCATAATCGCGCCAGTGACCGGCGGCGACTTGGCGGCCATATATGTTCAAAAGAGCGGCCAATTCTTGCCGTGTCCACATGACATTTTTCGGGCCGCGCGCGGCGTGCAAGCGTTCGCGCTCAAACGCATTACCGACAATTACCAGAGATTTTCGTTTCGCCATATCTCATCGTGCCTGTTGGTGCTCTTGGGTGCAAGCAAAATGCCCCGAAAAGGCCTTATTTGTGTCACAGTCGGGTCGCAATTAGCGGCCAATATAAACACGCTTGAGAGCCCCGCCCGACGCGCTTTCATATCTCCTCCCTAACGGCGCGTCGGGCATTCTCTCCCCAATAGTCTCCCCTCGCTCTTTCTTTCACAATTTAAGCAGAGGGCCTCAAGCAAACTCCCCCTTCTCAAAGCTCGTTTGATTGCGTAAGAAAGAAGCCATGATTGAAATCGACAGACTGGTTAAAAACTTCGGCGATTTTACCGCCGTCAATGATTTGAGCTTTGCCGTTGAAAGCGGCGAGGTGATGGGATTTTTGGGTCCGAACGGGGCGGGCAAATCAACCAGCATGAAAATGATTACCGGCTTTTTGCGGCCCAGCTCCGGCACGGCGCGTATTTGCGGTATGGATATTTGCGAGATGCCCTTGCAGGCACAAGCGCGGCTCGGCTATTTGCCGGAAGGCGCGCCGGCTTGGCCGGATATGACACCGCGCGCTTTTCTCGATTTTATCACTCGCATTCGTGGTCTTGATAAAGCCACCGCACGCAGCGCCATGACCCGCGCCATCGGCATGACAGAATTGCAAGGTGTGCTTGACCAGCCGATTGATACTTTATCGAAAGGCTTTCGCCGCCGTGTCGGCTTGGCGCAAGCCATTGTGCATGACCCCGATGTTTTGATTATGGATGAGCCGACAGACGGACTTGACCCCAATCAGAAGTTTCAGGTGCGCCGCGCTATTGAAGAAATGGCAGCGCATAAAGCGATTATTATCTCGACCCATATTCTCGAAGAAGTGGATGCGATTTGTTCGCGCGCGCTGATTATTGATCGCGGGCAAATTGTCGCCGAAGGCACACCCGGCCAATTGGCGGCGCGCTCGCGCTTTCATGGCGCGGTGACCATTACTTTGGCCAGCACAGAATTAGCGGCAGCACAAACAGCCTTGGCGGCGTTGGGACAAACCGATTTGGAATTGGATTTAGAGGTTAATCGCCGCGGTGATGAGAGCACATTGCATGTGTTTCCGTCTTCTCATGAAAGCGCGACAGAAAAGCTCTCAGCCGAAGCTTTATTGGTGCACGTGCGCACTGCGCTTTCTGATGCCGCTATTGCGCCGCGTGCCCTTGCGCTGGAAACCGGTCGCCTCGACGATGTCTTTGGCGCGTTGACGCAAAAGCCGCGCCCGCAGGGTCAACATGTTGGCGAAGGAGACGCACCATGAGTGCGCTTTGGACCATTACGCGGCGCGAATTTGCCGGTTATTTTGCCACGCCATTGGCGTTTGTTTTCATCATTGTGTTTCTTTTGGCCAATGGGTTGGCGACGTTTTATCTGGGGGCTTACTTCCAAAGTGGGCAGGCCGATTTGACCAGTTTCTTTATGTTTCACCCTTGGCTTTATTTGTTTTTCTTGCCGGCCATTTCTATGCGGCTATGGGCCGAGGAAAGACGCAATGGGTCGATTGAGTTGCTGCTCACCTTGCCGGTGCCTTTATCGGCCATTGTGCTGGGCAAATATATCGCCGCTTTGGCGTTTTCCAGCCTTGCTTTGGTGCTGACCTTTCCGATTTGGCTGACCGTTAATTATTTGGGCGAGCCGGATAATGGGGTCATTCTCGCTTCTTATATGGGCTCGATTTTGTTGGCCGGTGGCTATTTGGCAATCGGCTCATGCCTGTCGGCTTTGACGCGCAATCAGGTTATTGCTTTTGTCATTTCCGTGGTCGCGTGTTTTTTGTTCACGGTTTCGGGCGCGCCTTTGGTGTTGGAGCTTTTCGATGGCTGGGCACCACAAGCGCTGGTTGATACATTGGCGTCAGTGTCTTTGTTGACGCATTTTCGTGCCATTACCGGCGGGGTGATTGATGCGCGCGATTTGGTTTTCTTTATCACGCTTATCGGCGTTTTTCTCACCGCGACCATTATCGTCGTCGATATGAAAAAAGGCGAGGGCGCATAATGCAGTCATGGATGAAACGCTCGCCGCATGGTGCGGCTTTGGTCTTGCTGGTGGTGATTTTCGTCAGCTTGAATTTATTCGCCAATATTTCGTTGCGCAGCTGGCGGCTTGATTTGACGCAAAACCGCCTGTTCACACTGAGCGAAGGAACCGGCAATATTCTCGCCCGTCTCGAAGAGCCGGTGGTGTTGAAGTTTTATTATTCGCAAAGCCTGGCCGGTGAAGCGCCGCAAATTCGCATTTTCGCGCGGCGTGTGCGCGATATGCTGGAAGAGATGGCGACCCGTGCCAATGGGCGCATTGAGCTGGAAATCATAGACCCGGCGCCGTTTTCTGAGGCCGAAGACCAAGCCGTGGCGCAAGGCTTGGTGGCGCGTCCGCTCGGCAATGGCGAAGTGATGTATTTCGGCCTCACCGGCACAAACCGTGTCGACAGTCTGGAAGTTATTCCGTTTTTCGCCGATGAGCGGCAGGAATATTTGGAATATGATTTGGCGCGGCTCATTCATAATTTGTCGCAGCCCGAAAAACCGGTGCTGGGCATTATGTCCAATTTGCCGCTTGATACGGGTGTGGGTGGCATTATGGCGGCCATGCGTGGCCAGTCTCAGCCATTTTTGATTTATGCCGAATTGACCGACCGCTTTGAGGTTGAATTTATCGCGCCGCAAGCCGTGCGCATTCCAAAGCGGGTTGATGTTTTATTGCTGGCGCATCCGCGTCCGCCAACCGATGTGCAGGCTTATGCGATTGACCAATTTGTGATGCGCGGCGGGCGGGTTATCGCCTTTATCGACCCGCAATCGGAGGTCAGTCTTACCGCCGGTCCAAACGGCGAGCCGCTTAAGGGCTATCGCGAACAATCTAATTTGCCGCGTCTGATGCGCCACTGGGGCGTCGCGATGGATGATGACATTATTCTGGCTGACCGCAAGCGGGCACAGCGTGTTGCGGCCGGGCGCGATGCGCGCCGCGCCGTCACGGATTATATTTTATGGATGGGCTATGGGGCGCAAGAAGTAAACGGCGATGATTTAATCACCGCCAATATTGACCGCCTCAATATCGGCACTGTCGGCGTGCTACAAAAACTTGACGGGGCGACCACGGATTTCACGCCGCTTGTCACCTCATCGGATGATGCCGGTGTGATGACCCGCGAATATGTGCTGCGCGCCCCGACCCCCGATGCGCTGCAGCGCAAATTCGTCAAAGGCGAAACGCCTTATGTTATTTCTGCCCGCCTTGCCGGTGCGGTAAGCACAGCATTTCCTGACGGGCCGCCCGATGCGACCAATGAAAAGGGTGAAAAAGCCCGCGCTAAAGACCATTTAACCGCCACGCCAGCTGCCAATATTGTGGTGTTTGCCGATAGTGATTTCTTTGATGATCGGTTTTGGGTGTCGGAGCAAAATTATCTCGGCCAGCGTTTTGGCGTGCCGATTGCCGATAATGGAAAGTTTTTGCTCAATGCAGTCGAAAATCTGATGGGCTCAAATGATTTAATATCGCTGCGCGGGCGCGAGCGTGTGGCGCGGCCTTTTACGCGGGTTGAGGCATTGCAAAAAGCCGCCGAGCAGCAATATTTGCAAGAAGAAGAAAATTTGATTTTGCGCATTGAAACAGCGCAAGGCGAATTGGATAAATTGGAAAAAGCCGGTGCGAGCTTGGGCGATGCGGAAGCGGCGGCGAAAGCCCATCGCGCCGAATTGGTTTCCGCGCGCAAAGCCTTGCGCCGCGTGCAGGCCGATTTGCGCCGCGATATCGAGACACTGGAAGCACGTGTCACTTGGTTGAATATCATCACCATGCCCTTATTGGTGTCGGCTTTGGCCTTGGCGCTTGCCTGGCGACAAAGACGCAAAAGACTGGCCACCCAAAAAGCCGGTGGGCTGATTGCCCCCGATAAGAGCGATGCGGGCGTCTCATCTGAGGGGGCGGCCTGATGGATGTTTATCGTCTGATGAAGCCCTTGGCGGGGTTTGCCGCTTTCAGTCTGGCGCTGGCATTGTTTGCCATGAGTGTCGACAGGCCGGTTAATCAAACCGCGCCGCCGCAGCTTTTGCTGGCTGATTATGCGCAACAAATAGACCGCGCGACGCGTCTGGAAATGACCTATGGGCGCGGTATTTCCGGCACGGATGTTATCGCCGTGACGCAGAAAAATGGCCAATGGGTGTTGCCCAATCGCAATGATTATCCGGCCAATCAAGAATTGGTGACCGAGACGCTTTTGGCGCTGGCGGATTTAAAAGCCGTTGAAGCGCGCACCGCAAAGCCGCAATGGCATCGCGCGCTGGGTCTGGTCGTGCCGGAAGATTTGGGCAATGCGGTACGCTTTAAAGTCAGCGCGGATGATGGCAGCGATTTGGCCCGTCTTTTATTGGGGCGCGAACAAGAAAGCGAGGCGGAAGCCAAGCAGGATGTGAAAACCTATGGGCCGGAATTGCGTCGCTTTTATGCGCGCCGCGAAGACACACCGCAAAGCTGGCTGGCTTTGGGGCGGTTGCCGCGCAACCCTAATTTGGCGGCTTGGCTTGACCCGTCATTGCCGAAACATGATTTAGCCAAGCTGAAAAGCGTGTCGTTTACGCAGCCGCGCGACAGCTTTAAATTACTGCGTGTTACGCCAGATAGCTGGTCAATGAGCGGCGGCGATGCGTGGCTCAGCGGCTTTCAAAGCCTGCGCCCCGATGATGTGACGCGCCGCGATAGCATTGATTTTGCTACAGCGCGGCAAATGCAGCTCGATTATCAAGACGGCCTGAGCGTGACTTATGAAAATGTCGGCGCTGCAACGCTGATTTGGATGGGCATTTCAGCAACCGCCTCTGCCAATGCTGATGAGGCAATAAAACAACGCGCTGCCGCCATTAATGCGCGTTATGGTGATTGGGCCTTGCGCTTTGATGCGGCGCGCGCGCCGGTTTTATTGCCGACACGCGAGGGGCTTGCCCGCTAGGCGAAACCATATGCGCTTGGGTAAAGCGCGAAACAATGCAGCGAAAATACTTGCGCCAGCCCGTGAGAGGGCATAGATAAGGCGCAAGAAAAGTCTGTTTCGCGGGCTCGATTTATTCGACTGTTTGATGCGAGTTCGCGCGGCTTTTTTGATAGCGAAACCAAATTTTGGTCAGTAGTGAAGGATTAAGCAGCCATGAGCTTATATGAAGCCTATCTCGAAGAAATCGAAACCCGCAAGCAACAGGGTTTGAGCCCGAAACCGGTTGATGATGCCGCGCTGCTCACCGAAATTATTGAACTCATCAAAGACACCGCGCATGCCCATCGCGCGGACGCTTTGAAATACTTTATTTACAATACGCTGCCCGGCACCACCTCAGCGGCCGGTGCCAAAGCACAATTTCTCAAACAAATTATTTTGGGCGCGGCGCTGGTTGACGAAATTTCTGAAGACTTTGCGTTTGAATTGCTGTCGCATATGAAAGGCGGCCCGTCTATCGAAGTGCTTTTGGATATTGCTTTGGGTGATGATGCTGATAAAGCCGCCAAAGCCGGTGAGGTTTTGAAAACCCAAGTGTTTTTATATGACGCCGATACAGAGCGTTTGAAGCAGGCTTTCGAGGCCGGCAATGCGGTGGCTAAAGATATTATTGAGAGCTATGCCAAGGCTGAGTTCTTTACCAAGCTGCCGGATATTGAAGACGAAGTTAAAGTGGTGACGTATATTGCCGCCGAAGGTGATATTTCGACCGATTTATTGTCGCCGGGCAATCAGGCGCATTCGCGCTCTGACCGTGAACTGCACGGCAAATGCATGATTTCCGAGCAAGCGCAAAAAGAGATTGAAGCGCTGAAGCTGCAACACCCTGATAAGCGCGTCATGCTGATTGCCGAAAAAGGCACAATGGGTGTCGGCTCTTCGCGTATGTCAGGCGTTAATAATGTGGCGCTTTGGACCGGCCAACCGGCCAGCCCGTATGTGCCGTTCGTCAATATTGCGCCTATCGTGGCCGGCACAAATGGCATTTCGCCTATCTTTTTGACGACCGTTGGCGTGACCGGCGGCATTGGCGTCGATTTGAAAAACTGGGTGAAAAAAATCGGCGATGACGGCAAGCCGCTTTTGAATAATGATGGCAACCCGGTTTTGGAGCAGAAATATTCTGTCGAAACTGGCACGGTTTTGACCATCAACGCCGCCAAGAAAAAACTTTATAGCGAAGATGGCAGCGAAGAGCTGGTCGATTTGGACGATAGCTTCACGCCGCAAAAAGTTGAGTTTATGAAAGCCGGTGGCTCATACGCCATTGTGTTCGGCAAAAAACTGCAAAGCTTTGCCTGCGAAACATTGGGCATTGAACTGAAATCGGCTTTTGCGCCAGCGAAAGAAATTTCTAATGCCGGCCAAGGCCTCACAGCGGTTGAAAAAATCTTTAATGCCAATGCGCTGGGCCGCACTTCTGATGCGCCTTTGCATGCCGGTTCGGATGCGCGGGTACGGGTTAATATTGTCGGCTCGCAAGACACTACCGGCCTGATGACCTCGCAAGAATTGGAAGCCATGGCAGCAACCGTTTTGTCGCCAACGGTTGACGGTGCCTACCAGTCGGGCTGTCACACGGCTTCGGTTTGGGATGTCAAAGCGCAAGCCAATACCCCGCGCCTGATGGCCTTTATGAATAAGTTTGGCCTGATTACCGCGCGTGACCCGAAAGACGAATATCACGCCATGACGGATGTTATTCACAAAGTGCTGAATGATATCACGGTGGATGACCGCGCCATTATTATTGGTGGCGACAGCCATACCCGCATGTCGAAGGGCGTCGCTTTTGGTGCCGATAGTGGCACAGTGGCTTTGGCGTTGGCCACCGGTGAGGCGACCATGCCGATACCGGAATCCGTCAAAGTGACCTTTAAAGGTCAGATGGCTGATTATATGGATTTCCGCGATGTGGTGCACGCCACACAAGCGCAAATGCTTGAGCAGTCTGGTGACAATGTCTTTCAAGGCCGCGTCATTGAAGTGCATATCGGCACATTGCTGGCCGACCAAGCCTTCACCTTCACTGATTGGACAGCCGAGATGAAGGCCAAGGCCTCCATTTGCATTTCCAATGATGAGACGTTGATTGCCTCTTTGGAAATTGCCAAAGCGCGCATTCAAATCATGATTGATAAGGGCATGGATAATGAGGCCCGCATGTTGCAGGGGCTTATTGATATTGCCAATAAGCGCATTGATGAAATTCAATCGGGTGACAAACCAGCCCTGAAGCCGGATGATAATGCTGCCTATTTCGCAGAAGTGGTGGTTGATCTTGACGCGATTAATGAGCCGATGATTGCTGACCCGGATGTTGAAAACGCGGATATTTCAAAACGCTATACGCATGACACTATTCGTCCCATCTCGCATTATCGGGCTGAGAAAAAAGTCGATTTGGGCTTTGTCGGCTCGTGCATGGTGCATAAGGGCGATATGAAAATTATCGCGCAAATGTTCCGCAATTTGGAAAAACAAGATGGCGGCGTTAACTTTAACGCGCCATTGGTTGTGGCCCCGCCGACCTATAATATTGTCGATGAGCTGAAAGCCGAAGGCGATTGGGATATTTTGCAAAAATATGCCGGTTTCGAATTTGATGATAACGCGCCAAAAACCGAAGCGCGGACGGCGTATGAGAACACGCTTTATCTCGAGCGGCCGGGCTGTAACTTGTGCATGGGCAACCAAGAAAAAGCGGCCAAAGGCGATACGGTGATGGCCACCTCAACGCGTCTGTTTAAAGGCCGTGTGGTGGAAGACAGTGACGAAAAATCGGGCGAGTCGCTTTTGGCTTCTACGCCGGTTGTTGTCTTGTCGACCATTTTGGGCCGCACGCCGACTTTGGAAGAATACCAAGGCGCGGTGGACGGCATCGACCTGACGAAATTTGCGCCGCCGCTTCAAGCTTAATTAAACCGGCTGCATGAGGCGGCCGGCTTTCAATAATGCATCCCCCAAAGTATTGGCCTTGCGGCTTATGCTTTGGGGGTTTTCATTTGCGTTATTTGTGGGAAAGCTTGGCCATAAAGCAGCGGAGTGCTAAGACGCAGTATGAGCCGAACCCAGACTTCCCCTGCCGCGTCTTTGACATTTGCGGCATCGTTTTTTGCCGAAGCGTTTATGCCCGCGCATCCGTCGTGGCGCGTTTCGGTTGACGGGCTGGCGTGTCGGCGCGGGTTGCGACCGGTATTTGAAAATCTGGAATTTTCTTTGGAGAGCGGCCAAGCCTTGGCGCTTTACGGTGCCAATGGCAGCGGCAAGACCTCTCTTTTGCGCCAATTGGCCGGATTATTGCCGGTTGAAACCGGCAATATTGCAACCTTACCAATTCATCCAATTCCCCTCATGCGCCATTATCTCGGCCATGCGGATGGTTTAAAGGCGGCCCTAACAATTGATGAGACATTGAAGTTTGAAGCCGCCATGCGCGATAACCAAGCTGATTTGTCTGGGTCGCCATTAGCCGATTTGTTATCTGCTTTGGGCTTGGCCGGACGCAGCGACCAAGCGGTTGGTGATTTATCAGCCGGCCAAAGGCGGCGTTTATCACTGGCGGCATTGGTGCTTGCGCCGCGTCCTCTATGGTTATTGGATGAGCCGCTCACCGCGCTGGATACTGACGGCGTCGCTCTGATTGAAACTTTGGCGCAAGCGCATTTGGCCGCCGGTGGGCTGATTATTGCCGCCAGTCATCAGCCGCTCGCCTTTGCCACAAAAGAGCTCGATATGACCCATGCCTCGGGGGGCAATGCGTCATGATGCGATTGTTTTCGGCCATTTGTCGCCAGCATATTTTGCTGGCTTGGCGCGGCGGGCATAGCGGTCTGGCTGTGGCGTTTTTGTTTATCGGC
Source organism: Alphaproteobacteria bacterium (assembly GCA_965657665.1). GTDB lineage: Bacteria > Pseudomonadota > Alphaproteobacteria > RS24 > RS24 > UBA8337. The sequence goes on from CBFHPF010000015.1 coordinate 12,900, forward strand.
GTCACCCTCATGCCCTTCGGTTTAGGGCCGGAGTTGAAAACATTGCGCGCGCTGGCGCCCGGTCTTTTATGGGTGGTGCTGGTCATCGCGCTGATGACATCGCTTGACCGATTGTTTCAGGCTGATTTTGAAGATGGCAGTCTCGACCGTCTCATGCTTGCGCCCTTGCCGCTTGAATTGGCAGTGCTGGCCAAATTGCTCGGCCATTATATCGCATTGGTTGTGCCGCTTTTGCTCAGCGTGCCATTGGCTGGCGTCTTATTGAATATTGCGCCGGAGCGTTTGGGTGCGTTGATGTTGGCAATGAGTGTGGGCAGTCCGGCTTTGGTTTTGCTGGGTGGCATTGGCGCAGGCTTGGCGGTGTCGGTCAGGCGCGGCGGTTTGCTGACTGTTTTACTGAGCTTGCCGTTTTATGTGCCGGTGATGATTTTCGGCACGGCCGCCTCGCGCGCCGCGTTTGACGGCAGTGAAGCCGATTGGGCGCGGCTTGGTGTTTTGGCGCTCATCAGTCTGGCGTCTTTATGCTTTGCGCCGATTGCCATTGCGGCGGCTTTGCGTGTGGCCTTAAGGTAAATATGAAAGAGAGACAGCATGTCGCTGGCACGAATTTTGACACAGAGCAAGGAGCCGCGTAGGAAAAGATAATGTTACAGGCGCTGGAAAATATCTCGGCGGTTTATGCCAATCCGACCCGCTTCATGGCGTTGGCGGCGCGCTTGCATGCGCCCCTTTGGGCCTTGGCAGTCGCGCTTTTGGCTTATGGTCTGTACCGCGTCGCTTATGTGCCCGATGATTATCAGCAAGGCGCGACCGTTAAAATTATGTTTGTCCATGTGCCGGCGGCGTGGATGGCATTGTTTGGCTATTCCTTTATTTTTTTCGCCAGCCTGACGGCCATGGTGTTTCGTCATCCTTTGGGCCATGTGGCGGCGCGGGCGGCTGCGCCCGTTGGGGCCGTGTTCACGCTGATTGCGCTCATCACCGGTGCGCTTTGGGGGCAACCCATGTGGGGCACATGGTGGGTGTGGGATGCGCGATTGACGTCTGTCTTGGTGCTGTTTTTTGTTTATCTCGGCTATATCGCGCTATGGCAGGCGATTGAAGAGCCGACCCGCGCGGCGCGTGCGGCAGCTATTTTGGCGATTGTCGGCTTTATCAATGTGCCGATTGTTAAGTTCTCAGTTGATTGGTGGAACACGCTGCATCAACCGGCCAGCGTGTCGCGTCTGGCGCGCCCCGCTTTGCATGCCGATTTTCTCTATCCGCTTTTGATTATGGGCGGGGCTTTTATGGTGCTGTTTTTCGCGCTGGTTCTCTTGCGCATGCAGATGGAAATTTTGCGGCAAAAATTGCGCATCAAACAAGTTTTGGGCAGCGCGTGATGGCGAATTACGGGTTTTATATTTATGCCAGCTATGCGGCGTGTTTTGTGCCATTGGCGCTTTTGGTTTTTGTCTCTTGGCGACAATGGCAAAAAGCGCGCGCGGCACTCGATGCCTTGGCGGCTAATGACGAAGTAGATGGCGCAAATGGCTAGCCGCAGCTTAAGCGCGGTGGCGCGGTTTTTACCGCTTATTTTGGCGGCGCTGTTTGCTGTGTTGTTTTTGGTCGGATTGTTTATGGGCGACCCGTCGCGTCTGCCATCGGCTTATGAGGGTAAAAAACTGCCCGCATTTTCTTTGCCGGGTCTTGCCCCCTATGACGGCATATCAAACGATGATTTGGCGGTTGGCCGTCCGGTTTTGCTGAATGTTTGGGCCAGTTGGTGCGGCCCGTGCCGCGATGAGCATCCGGCTTTGATGCAATTAAGCGCAGCCGGTGTGCCGATTTACGGGCTGAATTATAAAGATAATGAAAATGCGGCGCGGCGGTTTTTAAACCGTCTGGGCAATCCGTATCGCGGTGTCGGGGTGGATGATAGCGGCAAGGTCGCTTTGGACTTGGGTGTTTATGGCGTGCCGGAAACTTTTTTATTCGATGGCGACGGGCGTCTTGTCTTGCGCCATGTCGGCCCGCTTGATGCCGAGGTTTTGCAAGCTGAGATTTTGCCCTATCTTCAACAGCAATAGAAAAGGGGCGTTTCATGTTTCGCGATAAGTCGACCAGCTATGAGCAAGAAATCTCATTCGGCAAAAAAGTGCCGCATGATGACAGTTTCGAGCGCGATATTTGTAATCATTGCGGTCTGATTAATTATCAAAACCCGCGCATCATCGCCGGTGTGGTTGCCACATGGCATGATGATGGGGTTGAGAAAATTCTCATGTGCAAGCGCAATATTGAGCCGCGTTTGGGGTTTTGGACCCTGCCCGCCGGTTTTATGGAAAAAGGCGAAACCGTTGCGCAAGGTGCGGCGCGTGAAGCCAAAGAAGAGGCTTGTGCTGAAATAGCCACCAATGCGCTTATCGGCGTTTATAATGTTGAGCGCATCGCGCAAGTGCAGATGTTTTATCGCGGCGAGCTTTTATCGCCTGATATTGCCCCGGGGCCCGAAAGCCAAGAAGTGGCGCTGATGACATGGGATGAAATTCCTTGGGATGATTTGGCGTTTCCGGCGGTTTATTATGCGCTGCAGCATTGGCATGAAAGCCGCGACAAGGAAAGTTTTGCGCCCTATTCAGAGCCGGAAAATTGGGCTGATACGCCGGGCTTTGAGGCATTGCGCGCGCGTTATGAACAAGGTGATAAAGAGACTGATAAAAAGTCTGATACATAAGCCTGAAGGGGCGAGCACAATATGAATGAAAAAATCATCACTGCTTTTGAGGCGCAAAGACAGGCTTGTGCGCATTTAGGCTCGCCGCTCACCGCAGCAATTGTCGCGTTTTGCCGTGATGATTTCATCGCCGATGGGCCGGTCGCCGATTTGGTGCGCGGCTGGCAGGGCGACCCGCTCAATGATAATGTACCGTTGCGGCTGGCAGGTTTTGCCCATTTCGCGGCCTTGAAGGGCGACCGGCTTGCGCGGTTTTTTGAAACTTGCGGCGGCGCTTTCACACAAAGTGATGCGGCTGATTTAAACGCTGCTTTGCGCGATTTATTCTTTAAAAAGCGCGATGATGCGCGCCTGTTTTTGCGCAGCACGCCGCAAACCAATGAAACCGGTCGCGCGGCTATGTTGCTGTTGGGGTTTTCTGAGATTAGCAAAAAATTGGCGCTTCCGCTGCGCTTGCGCGAAATGGGCGCCAGTGCCGGGTTGAACTTATTTTTTGATAAATTTCATTATCAAATCGCCAGCGATGCAGGCGCGATAGGCTGGGGTGATGAAAAAAGCCCATTGACGCTAGAGGCGACGTGGCGCGGCACGCCGCCGGTTTTGGCCGAGCATATTGACATCGCCTCACGGCGCGGTTGCGATTTATTTCCGGTTGATATCAGCGCGGCCGATGAGCGGCTGAAATTGCAAAGCTGGATTTGGGGCGATATGCCCACGCGCCATGCGAGACTTATGGCGGCACTTGAGATAGCCGATGCTGCACCGCCGCAAATTGATCGCGCTGATGCAGCCGGTTGGGTGGCGGCACAAATCATGCAGCGCCCGCAAGGCGAGGCGACGGTTTTATATCACTCGATTGTTTGGCCTTATCTTGGCGTGTCTCAGCGTTTCGCAATTGAGAGCGCGTTTGCCCAAGCGGGTGAAGATGTGCGCCCCGATGCGCCGCTTGTTTGGCTGAAAATGGATGGTCGCGAATTGAGCACGATTGCGCAGCTTTCCTATCGCATTTGGACCGGCGAAAACGGCCCGCAAGGCGAAGAAGTGATTATTGGCCCGTGCCATCCGCATGGCCAAGATATGGATATTGAGGCGGCTTTTTAGTCGCTCATATTGTCTTTATCGGTTTTATCTAAGTCAGCTTCATCTAAGTCAGCATAGCGATTGAGCAGCGGCATTTGAAACATCATGAAACCAATGGTCAGCGGCATAAAGCCGAAGACTTTAAAGCTGACCCAAAAATCAGTTGTTTGGGTGCGCCAAACCAGCTCATTCAACGCCGCCAGAAAAACAAAGAATACCGCCCAGCGACGGGTCAATATCATCCATCCGGCATCAGCCATGGGCAGCATATCGCCCATGAGTTTTTGTAAATAGCTCTGCCCGCGCACGAGACCCAGCGACAATAAAAATGCGAATAGCAAATAGACCAAAGTCGGTTTCAGCTTGATGAACATCTCATCTTGCAAAAACAGCGTGATGCCACCAAACACAAAAACAAATCCGGCGGAGGCCAAAGTCATATTATTGGGTTTTTTACCGCGGCTATAAGTGGAGATGAGCGCCAACGCCATCGCCAGCATAAACCCGCCCGTGGCAATAAACAGGCTGTCGCTTTCGGGCCGGTCAAACCATTCAGGCCCGCGACTGTTCAACACAAAAAATACGCCAAGCGGAGCATATTCTTCAGCAATTTTGCGCCAACCCGCCATTAATCTGCCGCCTCTTCTGCACCTGTTAGAGCGCGGGCAAAACCATCCGCCTCGAAGCTTTGTAAATCCTCGGCTTGTTCGCCGACACCGATGAAATAAATCGGCAAAGCCAGCTTTTGGGCAATCGGCACCAGCCCGCCGCCGCGCGCTGTGCCGTCCAGCTTGGTCATCACCAAGCCGCTAATCTCGGCCACTTGTAAAAAAGCTTCCGCTTGGGCAATGGCATTTTGGCCGGTCGTCGCATCCAGTACCAATAGGCTTTCATGCGGCGCGGTATCGTCCAGTTTTTTGATGACGCGGGTGATTTTTTCCAGCTCTGCCATCAAATTATTATTCGACTGCAAGCGACCGGCTGTATCAATCATCAACACATCAATCTGCTCGGCTTTGGCGCGTTCCAATGCCTGATAAGCCAGACTGGCGGCATCACTGCCCGGCTCGCCCGCCACCACCGGCACGCCGGCGCGCGCGCCCCAAATTTGCAATTGTTCTCCGGCGGCGGCGCGAAATGTATCACCGGCAGCCAGCATAACCGACTTGCCCTCGGCGATGAATTTTTGTGCCAGCTTGCCAATAGTGGTGGTCTTGCCCGCCCCGTTAACGCCGGTCATTAAAATAACAGCCGGTTTGGTTTGCGACAGGTGAAACGGTTTTTCGACATCGCGCAATAAGTCGGCAATTTCTTCGGCCAAGGCGGCACGCAAGCCCGCATCATCCAAGCTGGCTAAATCGCGGCGCGCCCTTAAAGCCTCCACAATATGCTGCGCTGTTTGCACGCCCAAATCGGCCATAATCAGCGCGTCTTCCAATTCGCCTAATTGTTCGGCTGATAATTTTTTGCCGCCCAAAAAAGACAGGCTATCGCCAAGTGCGCGGCTAGATTTGCTGAGGCCTGATTTCAGGCGGGCGAAAAATCCGCTCATTATTTTGCCCCCATAGCTGGCACTGCCAAAATCTCATTTTCAATTTGCGCGGTAAAACGCAAACCATCATGGCCGGTCAGTTTCATATCCAATAATTGCCCCGGCTCATAAGGCGCGTCCAGCGCGACACGGGCAAAGTTTTCGCTGCGCCCTTCATGCGGGTTTTCCACTAGCACTGTTTGCCGCTTGCCGATTTGTCGGTCGAGCCAGCTCTTGCGCTGCGCATCACCGGCCTCGCGCAAAAGCGCGGCGCGGCGTTTAATCTCTGCGCCGTTAATTTGGGGCATGCGCGCCGCCGGTGTGTCGGGGCGTGCGGAATAAGGAAACACATGCAGCCATGCCAGATCGCATTGCGCGACCAGTTTTACCGAATTGTCGAACATTTCCTCGGTCTCGGTTGGAAAACCGGCGATTAAATCCGCACCGAAAGCAATATCAGGGCGCGCGGCGCGTAATTTATCGCAAAACGCAATCGCTTCTTCGCGGCTATGGCGGCGTTTCATCCGCTTTAAAATCATATTGTCACCGGCTTGCAAAGATAAATGTAAATGCGGCATCAAACGCGGCTCGCCAATCACCACATCCAGCAAGCTCTGGTCAATTTCAACCGCATCAATGGATGAAAGACGCAGACGCGGCAAATGCGGTACGCCATCCAAAATAGCGCGTACCAATTGGCCGAGACCGTCTTCGCCAATATCAGGCCCCCAAGAGGTGATATCGACACCGGTCAAAACAATTTCTTTATGCCCGTCCGCCACCAAATTACGACAGCGCGTTACCACTTGGTCTATCGGCACAGAGCGCGAATTACCGCGCCCGAAAGGAATAATGCAAAATGTGCAGCGATGGTCGCAGCCGGTTTGCACTTGTAAAAAGGCACGCGCGCGACCGCTTTGCAGGGCGGGTGGTAATTCTCTTGCGCGGGTCACTTGCATGATATCGCTGGTGATGGTTTTGCCGCTCTCATTATCCGCTTTGCCACCCGCATCAGCCAAACGATAGCTCGCGGCTTGCAGTTTTTCCTCATTGCCGATGACGCGGTCAACTTCCGTCATGGCGCTAAACTTCGCGGCATCGGTTTGCGCCGCGCAACCGGTGACGATAACCGTGCCATCGGGCTGGGCGCGCTTGGCTTTGCGCGCCGCTTGTCCGGCTTGGCGCATCGCCTCACTGGTGACGGCGCAGCCATTGATAATCGTCGTGTCTTTCAAGCCTGCCGCTTCAGCCAAAGCGGCAACGCTATCGCCTTCCAGCGCGTTTAATCGGCAGCCAAAATTTTCTACTTTGACACTCACAGCGTGGCCTCGCGGGCGGGCAGAGCCGTTTCGCCGTCATATTCAAACGCAACCGGACCGGTCATGGTCAAATATCTATCGGGCTGATAATCAATCATGATGACATCATCTTGATTGTCATTTTGGTTGAAAGGCGGGCGAATGGTGATGGGGCCAGCCTCGCAAACCCCGCCATGAACCGCTGCCGCCGCGGTTGCGCATGCGCCCGTGCCGCACGCTTTGGTGAGGCCGACGCCGCGCTCCCATGTGTCGAGACGCAAAATATTATCCCCTATCGGGGCGGCGAAATTAATATTGGCGCGATGGGGAAAGCTTTTATGGCGTTCCAACTGAAAGCCATATTGCGCCGCTAAACCGGCTGTTCCGCGCTCGACAAAAATTACCGCATGGGGATTGCCCATATCGACCCGATGGGCATCGGGTAAATCTTTGTGCAGGGAGACCGACGTATCAAAAACCGGCAAAGGCATGGCAACGCTTACGCGCGCCCCTTCGCTGGTGCACGCCAAAGTGCCGCCCAATGTCGCTAGCGTGATTTGTGGCGTGCCGTCATGGCGAGCGATAAAAGCCGCCACAGCGCGTGTGCC
>CBFHPF010000016.1:0-20113 GCA_965657665.1 Alphaproteobacteria bacterium
AAAAGAAAGGGTAAGACTATGGATCGTTCAACCACATCACTTCTCGTTGCCGGTGCTTTGGCTGTGGCCGTTGGTACTATTGCGACAACCGCCCCATCAGAGGCAGCCAGCCGCGAAAAATGCTACGGCGTTGCCAAGGCGGGTAAAAACGACTGCGCTGCCGGACCGGGCACAAGCTGTGCCGGCACGTCAAAAGTGGATTATCAGGGTAATGCTTGGAAGTTCACGCAATATGGCATGTGCGAAAAAATCAGCCTGCCGAGCTTGAGTAGCGGAAAGCGTCGCCATGGTTCTCTGGAGCCGCTAAACCGCGACCCGGCTTAATAGGCGTTCACCATGCAGGCCTTGCCGAAGGCAGTCGGTGTCGGTTTTAAACCGCAACACTTTGCCGATGTAATGAATGAGCTGAACACGGCGACCGACAGCGTCGGTTTTATTGAGGTTCATCCTGAAAACTACATGGCGCAAGGGGGTGCCATGCGGGCGCAATTGGCGGTGCTGAAGCAGCACGTGCCGATTAGTCTGCATGGCGTCGGCTTGTCGCTCGGCGGGGCCGATGCGCCCTGCGCGGCGCATTTACAGCGTCTGCGCGATTTAATGCAATGGGTTGAACCGGCCCGTTTTTCTGAGCATTTGGCATGGTCGGGGCGGGCTGGTTTGTTTGCCAATGATTTGCTGCCCTTGGCTTATGACCGCGCCACTTTGCAGCGCGTCAGCCAGCATATCGATAGGGTGCAGCAGGCGTTGGGGCGGCAGATTCTTATCGAAAACCCGTCTTCTTATCTGGCAATTGATTTGGCGGGCGGCGAACAAACATCCGCGACAGCAGAGACGGATTTTTTGGCTGCGCTGGTGCGCGATACCGGTTGCGGTCTGCTGCTCGATGTCAATAATATCTATGTGTCGAGCCGAAATCTCGGTTGGAATGCGGCTGATTATATGCGCGGGCTGCCGCTCGAGGCCATTGGCGAGGTGCATTTGGCAGGGCATGCCAGCGAGACTGACCCGCAAGGCGCGACGGTGCTGATTGACAATCATGGTGCGCCGGTTTCGGGCGCGGTGTGGGCGTTATATGCCAGCCTTTTGAAAAAAGCCGGGCCGCTGCCGACGCTGATTGAGTGGGACACGGATGTGCCCGATTGGGCGGTGCTGAAGGGCGAGTGCGACAAGGCTTCTTTTTTGCTGAACCGCATGTCAAAAAACGGTAAGCCGCGCATTGAGGCCGCCGAATGAGGGCGCAAGACCAAGCGGCGTTTTTGACGGCACTGGTTGCGCCGCAAAATTCGCCACAAGATGTGATGCCGCCATGTGTGCATCATCCGTTTAACGGCGACGCGCAGTACCGCATGGCGATTTATCGCAATAATTATGCCTTCTCGCTGATAACCGCTTTGGGTGAGGCTTATCCTTTGCTGGCTGATTTGCTGGGGCGCGATGCGTTTATCGCTTTGGCGCGCGATTATGTGGCGGCGCATCCGCCGGTCGACCCGCTAATGTTTCAATATGGCGATAAGCTGCCGCAATTTCTGACAGATTATTCCGATTTAGCGCATGTGCCTTATGCGAGCGATTTGGCGGCTTTGGAAAAAGCCATCAATGAGGCGGCGCATGCTGCCGACCATATCGCCTTGCCGCCGCAAGATTTAACCGACCCACAACTGGCCGAAGAGGCTTTGCAACTCGCGCCCAGCGTGCGCCTTATTGTGTCGGCTTGGCCGCTAATGGATGTGTTTGCTTATGTTTCGCAACAAGCGTCGCAGCCGGTTGACGCGCCGCACGATATGTCGCTGGCGCAATCTGTCTTGGTGTATCGCGATGCAGAATATGCCGTGCATCCGGTGTTGCTGCCTGTCGGTGGCGACACATTGCTGGCGGCTCTGATGGAGGGCTGCTCGCTGGTGCAAGCGGCAGAAACAAGCGCGCTGGGTGAGGCGGGCATGGTCAAAGTGTTTTCAGTACTGGTGCAAAACGGCCTGATTATTGGCCGCCATAAAATTTCTGACTGGAGGGAATGACATGAGTTTTTTTCACACGCTTTATCGCAATTTGATTGAGGCCTATCGCAGGTCGAGTAATGCGGTCGCTGACCGGACAGCCAATTGGCTGGTGCCGCTCAGTGCGCGCTTTACTTTCGCGGCTGTGCTGCTCGGCTATTATTGGGCTTCGGGGCTGACTAAATTTTCTGACGGGTTTTTCGGCTTTTTGCAGCCCAGTTTCGGCGCATATTATCAAATTCTGCCGAAAGTCGCTGAGGCCGCGCAATATGACCCGCAAATGATTTCCGCCCTTTGGTATCCGGTGGTGCTTATCGGCAGTTGGGCTGAAATTATTCTGCCATTGCTTATTCTGCTGGGGCTGTTCACACGCGGCGCAGCACTGGGCATGATTGGCTTTATTTTTGTGCAATCGCTAACCGATATATTCGGCCATGAGGTTGATGGCGCAACCATTGGCGGCTGGTTTGACCGCGCTTCCGATGCGCTGATACTCGACCAGCGTCTGCTTTGGGTGTTTTTGCTTTTGGTTTTGGTGGTGCAGGGCGGTGGTCGCTATGCGCTCGACCATTTGCTGAACATCGATAAAGCACCTAAATAAGCGGCCAATAAAGGGCGTTAAGCAATAACACCCTTGCAAAATTGCAAATTTGCGTAATTGCAGTTAAGCTATTGCGATTATGAGAGACCTTGATTGGGATGATTTGCGATTTTTTCTCGCTGTGGCGGCTGAAGGCAGTCTGTCGGCCGCGGCGCGCGAGCTGAACGTCAACACCACAACCGTGTTGCGCCGTATCGGCAATTTAGAAGAAGTGCTGGATGCGCGGCTGTTTGAGCGGTTGCGTAGCGGCTATACGCTGACCCAAGACGGCACAAGATTGCTGCAAGCTTTGGAGCCGGTCGACACCGGCATGTCGTCTTTACAGCGCGATTTTCAGGCCGGTAGCGGCGATGTGCGCGGCGTGGTGCGCTTGTCTGCCAGTGATATGATTGCCGGACGGCTGATTGCCCCCGCACTCGGCGATTTTTTGAGCGAAACGCCCGATATTGCGCTGGATGTTATCACTGATCCCAGCCTGACCGGCCCGGGTGCTGCCCCGCGTGTGATGAATGTGCTGCGCGATGTTGATATTGCGCTGCGTCTGGCTCGCCCGACGCAAGGCGACATGCTGGTACGAAAATTATGCGATGTCGCTTACGGCATTTATGCCAGCAAAGCCTATTTGGTAGAAAACGGCGCGGTTTCGCCATCAGGCGATTTGAGCGGTCATAAAATCATCGGCTTTTCTGAGGAAGAGCGTCCTTTGGGGCCGGTTTGGTGGCTATCACGGGCCGAGAAATCCGGTCACGTCATGCTGCGGTCGTCCAGCGTTGCCTCGCGCTTGGCGGCGGCGCAAGCCGATATCGGGCTTGCGGCTTTGCCATGTTTTGTGGCGAGAGAGCATACAGATTTGCAGCCCGTTTTGGGGCCTGATTTAGTCGGAAATTTGGAGCTTTGGTTGCTGACACGAGCCGATTTGGCACGGCTTGGTCATGTGCGCGCCGTGATGGATTTTCTGGTCGCGCATATTGGCGGGCAAACCGCCCGATTGGCCGGACACGAATAATAAAGGTTTTCGACGGATATTAGGTCAATCACAGGCCAATCACGTGCCAATTACGGGCGCGTTCGCGTGGCGAAAATGCTTGCCATGCCTTATTTGCTTGATTAAACAAAGATATGCGGAAAATTTTTCGCAAAACTGATTGTTTTTGGGACGTAAAGAAATGGCGTTGACCGCGATTTTGAAACAGGCGCATGCAACCCGCCCGCAAGGCGTGATTGATGCTGCGCGCTCTGAAAACCTTCTCACCATCCTACTCCTAAGCTGCCCCTGAGATCGGACAGGCCGATGCGAGGCGCGTTCTCAGGGGATGAAAAGCAACAATCAATACAGGCCAAGGGCCGGAGAAGGATGACACAATGACCGAGAACACCAAACAGACAGGCGCCGCAGAAGACCGCGTCTTTATTTTCGACACAACATTGCGCGATGGCGAGCAGTCGCCCGGCGCATCCATGACTTTGGAAGAAAAGCTGCAAATCGCCGAATTGCTCGACACAATGGGTGTCGACATTATTGAGGCCGGTTTTCCCATTGCTTCAAATGGCGATTTCGAAAGCGTTTCAGAAGTTGCCAAGCTGGTGAAAAATGCGCAGGTTTGCGGCCTTGCCCGCGCCGGTGCCAAAGATATTGACCGCGCCGGTGATGCGCTGAAGCATGCCGATAATGCGCGTATCCATACCTTTATTTCAACCAGTCCGGTGCATATGAAGCATAAGCTGCAAATGACGCCGGAAGAGGTGATGGAAGCCGTGGCGTTTTCTGTCAGCCATGCGCGCAATTATACCGATAATGTCGAGTGGTCGCCGGAAGATGCAACACGGACCGACCGTGACTTTTTGTGTGCCACGGTAGAAACCGCCATTAAAGCGGGCGCGACGACAATTAATATTCCGGACACTGTCGGTTACACCATGCCGCAGGAATATTTTGAAATAATCACCATGTTGCGCGAGCGTGTGCCGAATATGGATAAGGCAGTTTTGTCGACCCATTGTCACAATGATTTGGGGTTGGCGGTCGCCAATTCTTTAGCCGGTGTGCAAGCCGGTGCGCGGCAAATCGAGTGTACAATTAACGGGCTGGGTGAACGCGCCGGTAATGCGGCTTTGGAAGAAATCGTTATGGCGCTTAATGTGCGTGATGATTTGATGGGGCAATGGACCGGCATTGAGACGACCATGTTGTCACGCGCTTCGCGGCTTGTGTCATCTGCGACGGCTTTTCCGGTGCAGTATAATAAAGCGATTGTCGGGCAAAATGCCTTCGCGCATGAGAGCGGCATCCATCAAGATGGCATGCTGAAAAACAACCAGACCTATGAAATCATGACGCCGGAAAGCGTTGGCATTTCACAGACATCTTTGGTTATGGGCAAGCATAGTGGCCGCCATGCTTTCCGCGAGAAAATCAAAGCGTTGGGCTATGAGTTGGGCGATAATCAATTGCAAGAGGCATTTGTCCGCTTCAAAGATTTGGCTGACCGCAAAAAGCATGTGTTTGACGATGACATTGTCGCTTTGGTGGATGATGAAGTCGCTAAAGGTGCTGACCGTATCAAATTGGTATCTTTGCGCGTATTGGCCGGCTCGGAAGGGCCGCAACAAGCCACTTTGACGCTGGATATTGAGGGCGCACAAAGCACAATTGAAAGCACTGGCGACGGGCCTGTCGATGCCACATTCAATGCGATTAACGCGCTGTTTCCGCATGAGGCGGCGTTGCAGCTCTATCAAGTTCACGCCGTTACCGAAGGCACAGACGCGCAAGCAGAAGTTAGTGTGCGGCTGGAAGAATCCGGTAAAACTGTCACCGGTCGCGCCGCTGATACCGATACGTTGGTTGCGTCTGCGCGAGCCTATTTGAGCGCGCTCAATAAATTACTGATTAAACGGGAGAAGCAGGCACCTGACAGTATGACTGCCTGACTTTAACCGCCTGAATAATGCCGCCACGGAGGGGATGAAATGTTAAATATGTTGCTGGCCATGTTTTCGGCCGATATGGCGATTGACCTTGGAACTGCAAACACGCTGGTCTATGTGAAAGGTCGCGGTATCGTGCTGAACGAGCCGTCCGTGGTGGCGATTATCGAACAAAACGGTCGCAATCGTGTTTTGGCTGTCGGTGATGAAGCAAAAATGATGCTGGGTCGGACTCCGGGCAATATCAAAGCCATTCGCCCGATGCGCGATGGCGTGATTGCCGATTTTGATGTCACTGAAGAGATGATTAAGCACTTTATCCGTAAAGTGCATAATCGCCGTAGCTTCGCCAATCCGCAAATCGTTGTGTGTGTGCCGTCAGGTGCTACCGCGGTTGAGCGTCGCGCTATTCAAGAAAGCGCGATGTCGGCAGGCGCGCGCCGCGTATTCCTTATCGAAGAGCCAATGGCCGCGGCTATCGGTGCCGGTCTTCCGGTGACCGAGCCGACCGGTTCGATGGTTATTGATATTGGTGGCGGCACGACTGAGGTCGCGGTGCTGTCGCTTGGTGGTATTGTGTATTCGCGTTCCGTGCGCGTTGGCGGCGATAAAATGGATGAGGCGATTATTGCTCATATCCGCCGCAATCATAATCTGCTTATCGGTGAATCGAGTGCTGAGCGGATTAAGAAAGAGGTCGGTTCGGCGATGATGCCGCCCGGCGAAGAAGGCCAATCAGTTAAGCTGAAAGGCCGCGATTTGATGAATGGCGTGCCGCGCGAAGTGACCATCACCCAGCGTGAAATTGCTGAAAGCTTGTCTGAGCCCGTCGGCGCCATTGTTGAAGCCGTGAAAGTGGCGTTGGAAGCAACGCCGCCTGAACTGGCTGCTGATATTGTCGATAAAGGCATTGTGATGACCGGCGGCGGTGGTCTGCTGCATAATTTGGATGCTTATTTACGCGAGGCCACAGGCCTGCCCGTATCAATTGCCGATGAGGCGCTTTCATGCGTTGTGCTGGGTACAGGCCGTGCCCTTGAGCATATTAAAACCATGAAACACGTGCTTTCTGCCGCCTACTAATAAGGAAACTAAGAGGGTAAATGGCGAAGCTAAGCGCCAGCACAAATGATAATCGGTTTATCAGCGCGGCGGGCATCGCTGCCATTTGTGTGGTTGTCGCCCTATTGCTGCTGTTTGCCTTGCCGCGCAATAACCCGCAAATTGAGCGCTTGCGTATGGCGGCGTATGACATTGTCACACCAATTATTGACCTTTTGAGTGCACCGTTTATTGCTTTGCGCAATGTAGGCGATAGCGTCAATGAGCTTGGTGAATTGCGCATCGCCAATGATGCGCTAACGGCTGAAAACGAAGTATTACGCATTCGTGTGGCTGAGTTGACCCAAGCCCGCGTGCTGATGCAGCAGTATCGCGAGCTGTTAAATATTCCCGCCGAGCCGCAATTTGAAATGATACCCGTGCGGGTCGTTGCGGATTTATCCAGCCCATTTGTCAAAACCGTGATTGCCAATGGTGGAAGTAATATCGGCATTGAAGCAGGGCTGGCTGTGATGGGTACTAACGGTCTTGTCGGTCGTGTCACCTCAGTCGGCAGTAATTCTTCGCGTATTTTGCTGGTCACCGATTTTAACAGCAACATACCGGTGGTTGGCTTGGCCAGTGATGTGCAGGCCATTTTATCGGGTCGCAATGATGACGTGCCTTTTCTGCAATATGTGCCGCCAAAGGCTTCGTTTAAAACCGGCGACTTGCTGGTGACTTCAGGGCGCGGCGGGCAAGTGCCGGTCGGCTTACCGGTCGGCACGGTTGCCAAGGCTGAAGAAAATGGCGCGATTGGCGTCAACACATTGGATGATGTCGGCAATTTGGTTTACGTGCGCGTGGTGAAGATGACGCCGGTCGAAAGCCCACCGGAAGCTGAAGGGCCTATATTAGGCCAAAGCGGAAACTAGACCGATGGCCGGTTTTGAAACCCGCACCGGAAGTAGTGGCTCGCTGCGCTTTATCCCTTTCGCGGTTATCGTCATTTTTATTTTGCTTGATGGACTGCCCGCTATGAGCGGTTGGCTGATGCATCTCGAACTAGGGCTGTTTTTCATCCCGCTGTTTTATATTGGCTTGCATGCTGAGCGCGATTATACGCCGGTCGGTGTGCTGGCTTTGGGGCTGTTTAATGACGTGCTGAGCGATGCGCCGATTGGTTTTTGGGGCATTTTATTTTGCGTGCTGTATATGCTGGGTGTATCGCAGCGTGCGGTTTTGCAAAACGCTCGCTGGGGGTCGTATTGGACGAGTTTTATTGTTGTCGTGTCGGTCACTTATCTGGTCGGCTATCTGATAGCTCTCATGCGTGACGATATGAGCATTGGTGGCGGCGTGTATTTTTTATCCGCAATGGTCACGGCTTTGTGCTTTCCTATGATTTATTTCCCGCTCGGATGGTTGCAATCTGAAGGTCTCGGGCGGTTCACTTTTGGTGAAGGTGATTAATGGCGCGTTATGAAAATGACAATTCGCTATTTTCGCGTCGCCTGCTTTTGCTAGGCGTGGCGCAGGCCGCTTTTTATTCGGTTCTGGCCGGTCGTTTGCAGTATTTGCAAATTGCTCAATCGGAAGAATTTGAAACATTGGCTGAGGCCAATCGGGTCAATGTCATGCAATTGTCGCCGCCACGCGGGCGCATTATTGACCATAAGGGCCGTGTGCTGGCCGATAATGACCGCAATTTGAAAGTCGAATTAGTGCCGGAACAAGCCGGTGATGTGCGCAAAACACTGACAGATTTGCAACGGATTTTGGGACTTTCCGATCGCCGTATTGCCGAATTGCGGCGGCGCATTCGCCGTGCCCCAAAGTTTAAATCCATTACGGTGGCGGAGGATTTAAGTTGGGAGCAGTTTAGTGCGCTTAATTTGAATCTGCCGTTTTTACCGGGCGTGACACCTAGGGTCGGGGAAAAACGGATTTATCCGGAAACCGAACCCATCGCTCATGTGGTCGGCTATGTCGGCACGAAAACCAAAAAAGATTTGCAGCGTGTCGGCAATATTGTCGGCGACACGGTAGGGCGTAGCGGGCTGGAGCGGCAATATGAAGATAATCTGCGCGGATTGCCGGGCGTGCGCCATGTTGAGGTAAATGTGCATGGTCGCACCGTGCGCGAATTGCGTGCTGAGCCGGGCAAGCCGGGCGATGATTTACAATTGGCACTCGATTTGGATTTGCAAAAATTCACTGCCGAACGTATGGCGGGCTTAAGCGGGTCGACTGTGGTGATGGATGTCGAAACCGGTGAAGTCCGTGTCATGGTTTCTACGCCGTCTTATGACCCGAATGAATTTGCCGGTGGCATTTCGGGTGATAAGTGGGCACGTTTGCTGGAGCACGAACGCAAGCCGCTCGTGAACAAGGCCATTCGCGGCCTATATTCACCCGGCTCGACTTTTAAAATGCTGGTTGCGTTGGCGGCTTTGGAGGATGAGCTTATTGCCCCGGATGAAACCGTGACCTGTAGCGGTAAATATAATTTTGCCGGCGAGGTGTTTCATTGTTGGACAAATGACGGGCATGGCGCGACCAATTTGGAGCAGGCGCTGGAGCAATCTTGCGATGTTTATTTTTATGATTTGGCTCTGAAAGTCGGCATTGACCGAATTGAAAAAATGGCAAGGCGCTTCGGCTTTGGCGAAGTGACAGGCATTGATTTGAACGGCGAGAAATTTGGCACTGTGCCCGGCCGCGATTGGAAGCGCGCCAATTTCGATGCCGGTTGGCGCTCGGGCGAAACCGTCATTACGGCTATTGGCCAAGGTTATTTATTGTCTACCCCGCTGCAATTGGCGCTGATGACGGCGGCTTTGGCAAATGGCGGCAAGCTGGTAACGCCACGCCTGACGCGTTTGGGCGATGAGACCGCGCTGCAGCGTGATTTGAACATTAAACCCGAGCATCTCAATATTATCCGGCGCGGTTTATATCGCGCGGTCAACAAACCTGATGGCACGGCTTATGGTTCCAGCCTGCTGATTAAAGGGCGGCGCATGTCGGGCAAAACCGGCACTGTGCAGGTGCGGCGTATCTCAAAAGCTGAGCGCGAAGAGGGTGTCATTCCTAACTCGAAGCTCGATTGGCATTTGCGCGACCATTCGCTGTTTGTCGGCTATGTACCGCATAATGCGCCGCGCTATGCGATAGCGGTAGTGATTGAGCATGGCGGTGGCGGTGCGCAAGTGGCCGCACCGATTGCCCGCGATATTATGGTTCGTTTATTGCGCGGCTCTGTGCAGCATGTACCGACGCGTCCTAAACCGCCAAAGCCTGCTGCGCCGGATATTCCTAAAGAGCCGCAATTGGGCCCTGCCCCAAATCTTGATACTGAACAATTGGCTGATGCAGGAGAGGGCTTATGAGTATGCAATCTTCCGCCGGTCGGGGCGTCATTTTCGGCCATATTGATGAGGTTAATAAACCGCTTTTCATATGCGTCACCCTATTGGGTATGATTGGCGTATTGGTTCTTTATTCCGTCGCTGGTGGTGATTTTTCACCTTGGGCGTGGCGACATGGGCTTCGCGTCGTCGCCGCCTTAGGCATGATTTATGCCATCGCCGCTATCGAAGTGCGCACGATTTATAACGCCGCTTACCCGCTTTATCTCATTGTGTTGGTCATGTTGGTGGCGGTGGAGTTATTCGGCACAAAAACCATGGGCGCGCAACGTTGGCTCGATTTTGGCTTGTTCCGCTTGCAGCCGTCTGAGTTTATGCGCCTCGCCATATTATTGGCACTGGCGCGCTATTTTCATGGTGTGCATCAAAACGACGTGTCGCATCCGGTCAATTTGATTGTGCCGCTATTTATTATTGTCGCGCCTAGCCTGTTGGTTTTCGCGCAGCCGGATTTGGGCACGGCCATTATGTTGGCGGTTGGTGGCTTCGGCGTGCTGGTGTTGGCGGGTGTGGATATGCGTTATTTTGTTGCCGGCGCGGCGGCACTGATAGCGGCCATCCCGATTGTTTGGCAAAATTTACTGGCTTACCAAAAAGAGCGCGTCTTGGTGTTTTTGGACCCTGAGCGTGACCCGTTAGGTGCGGGTTATCATATTATTCAGTCGAAAATCGGCATCGGTTCGGGCGGTGTGTTTGGCAAAGGATTGGCGCAGGGCACGCAAAGCCAGTTGAACTTTTTGCCTGAGCGACACACCGATTTCATCTTCAGTAACTTTGCCGAAGAAATGGGCTTTGTCGGCAGTATCGCTTTATTGCTGCTTTTTATTGTGACTCTGGTGATTATTTTTCGTATCGCCAGTCAGATGCGCCATACGTTTACCCGCCTTTTGACGGCGTCTATCGGCTTTTCTTTGTCGATTTATGTGATTGTCAATTTGGCTATGGTTATGGGGCTTGCGCCGGTTGTCGGCGTGCCGCTGCCGTTTGTTTCATATGGTGGTACATCGCTCTTGACCTTCATGGCCGGAATTGGCCTGATATTGGCAATGGACAGGCAACCAATGGCAGACTTGCCTAAATAGAGACAGACTTGCCTAAGTAGAGGCAGGCTTGCCGAAACGGGAGAGAATAATGAACTGGTCACAGCTGCAAACAAAAACCAAAGCCCTGCTTGTTATTGGCGGGGCAATCGGGCTGTTACTGCTTGTCATAGTGGCACGCACATTCACCCCGGCTGCTTCACAAAGCGATGGCGAAACATTCGACTTTAAGCCGGATAGCCAACGCGTGACGCGGTTGATGAGCGAGTCTGTGCGCTTCAAAACCATTTCATTCGGTCGCGATAAACCGACCTCAAAGCGGGCGCTATTGGCCTATCACGAATATTTGCGGCGGCAGTTCCCTCTGGTGCATAAAAATCTGACGCGCGAAATCGTTAATGATTATTCGCTGCTCTATACCTATCGCGGTAGCACAGATGAAAAGCCGGTCATCATGCTGGGGCATCTTGATGTTGTGCCGGTTGTGCCGGGCACGGAAGGCGACTGGAAACAACCGCCTTTCGCCGGCACGGTGGCAGACGGCTTCATTTGGGGACGCGGCACACTTGATAATAAGGTGAATATTATCGGCCTTCTTGAGGCGGCTGAGAATATGCTGGCGCGCGGTATTGTGCCGAAGCGGACGATTTATTTTGCTTTCGGTCATGATGAAGAACAAGGCGGTATAGACGGTGCCCGTGAAATGGCAAAATTGCTCGAAGCGCGAGGTGTGCAAGCCGAGTTTCTGGTTGATGAGGGCGGTCTGGTGACACAAGGCGTTGTGCCTGGTGTCGATGCACCAATGGCGATTATTGCTCCGGCTGAAAAAGGTATTGTGACCTTGCAATTGAAAGTTGTTGGCGAGGGTGGGCACTCATCCATGCCACCTGTGCAAACCTCTATCGGTGTGTTGGCTGCTGCCATTGCCTCACTTGAAGCCAATCAGTTCCCGCGCGATTTCTCACATACGCAAGACTTCCTTGAAGCTGTTGCCGATGAAATGCCTTTGGCGTCGCGTTTGGTGATGAAAAACCTATGGCTATTCAAGCCGGTCGTCATGAGCATGTTTGAAGGCGACAAACAAGCGCAAGCGGGTATGCGAACCACGACGGCGGCGACCATGATTGAAGGCGGCATTAAGGCCAATGTGTTGCCAATTGATGCGACTGCTAAGGTCAATTTTCGTATTTTGCCTGGCGAGACACCTGAGACCGTTAAGCAGCGTGTGACGGATGTGATTAACGACCCGCGCGTCGAGGTCACATTTGATGGCTCCGGTCAAACCGGTATGGGGCCGTCTCCAGTCAGCCCGATTTCCGGTTATGGCTGGGAAACACTAACCGATGCCATTCGTGATACCGCCGCGCCGCAGCGTATTATTATTGCGCCGCGTTTGTTGGTGGCGGCTACCGATACACGTCACTACCGCAAGCTGACACCGAACCATTATCGCTTCACATATATGCAGCTCGCGCCAAGCGACTTGGGCACAATTCACGGCACAAATGAGCGTATCAGTGTTGCCACACTGAACGATACGGTGCGGTTTTACTTCCGCATGTTGTCCGGACTTTAGGGTAGAAGCTTTAAACGTCGGTGATTAGCCGAGCAGCGGGTCGAGGCCGCCATCGGCATCGAGGGCATATAATTCATCGCAACCGCCAATATGGTGATTATCGATGAAGATTTGCGGCACGGTGTGGCTGCCATTGGCGCGCGCCATCATGGTCTCGCGCTCATTGGGCTGCTTGTTCAAGCTAATTTCGACAAAATCTGCCCCTTTTTTTGCCAGCAGGTCTTTCGCTGCATGGCAATAGGGACAAATCATTGTTGTATAAATTTCAATTTTGGCCACGACTATCTCCTGCCTAAGAATGTAGGCATTTTGTTAGGTCGTGCAAGTGTAAAGCCTACTCAGCCGCTTCTGATTGACGGTCTTCGAGCAAGCTGATGTCGCATGCAACTGAGCGGCCATTACGGCCTTCTTGCATGTCATATTCAACCAATTGCTCTTCAATCAGCTGCTTCAGGCCAGATGCTTGAATTGCGGTGACATGCACAAAGCAGTCGTCGCCACCATCATCCGGTGTGATGAACCCATAACCTTTGGCTGAGTTAAACCATTTTACTTTACCAGTCTTCATTTCCGCCTCCACTAATCGAAAGCGCGCCGAAGCGGATGGTCTGTCACAATCGAGTAGGCGCATGGATTGGACACGTTGCTTCATCAGTTTAAATAGGTCAGCACACGCTCAGGACTAGGGGAAAATGAGGTTTTTTATACCCTGCGACACAATGTGCCAAAACACTCAGTAAAACTGTGGGTTCTTATTGGTCGTAATTGTCGAACTCATTATCGCCGAGCGTTGGCGGCAGATAATCGGCAATATTGAAGGGCACGGGCTTTTCTTGCGGTTCAGCGAAAAACTGAACGGCATAAATGCTGATTTTGCCATAGCGCGAGCGGCCACTCATCTCCAGCGGTGCGGCAAAATCCGTATCACCGATACGACCATAATGGGTTGTCACCGGTGGAAACTCAGCAGCGCGATCCAATGCCGCTTTTGAATATCCGGCAATCGGATTCCATAAAACCTTACAAGCCAGCGCGTTTATGCGCGCCGGATAGCTGTGTTGGGCGGCGGGGATTTCGGTCGGGTCTTGTAATTGCAACGTGGCATAGCGACGGCCATCAAATATTTCAATATTATTGTCGCAAGTTTTGCTGAGGTTATTGTCGGGTATCGGCAGCAACATGGCGGTAAACGGGTCAAGTGTTCCGGTGCCGATGGTCGCAATATCAACCGGCGTAACAGGCAATTGCTCTTTTTCAGGTTGATAGCTGGAAACAAACTTTATCGGCGCGCCCTGGTCATAATCCATATATGTCGATTTGATAGCGCTATCGCGGACCCAATTTAAATCCAGTCTCTTTGGCTCAAAATCGCCATTTACCAAACGGCCTGAGGTTGTCGCGACGACATGGGTGTTTGATGCCAAACGCCCGACAAGCGCCGGGGCAATATGCGCGCTGAGGCGATAATCATCCGCGCTCATATCCAATTGAATATCGACTTTGGCGAATAAAATTCCGGCTGCATATATGCGATACTCGCCCACATAATGGCGCGTTTCTGCATGCGCGCAAAGCGGCAAGAAAAACGCAATAAGGCAGGCAAAATAGCGGGTCATATGACGACTCTTTTAAAGGTTTTATGCCCGTCTATACGCGTGTCAGGCAGAAGCGGATGCCGCTTCGATATCTTGCTTAAGCGTGCGTCCGGCCAGCAAATAATGAATGCCACCCCAAATGCCGATAATCAGCATGATTGAAAGCGCGATGCCAAGGCCTTTTTCGCCATAGGTCGGCGTTAAGCTGTCTGACAGCATGCCAACGCTAAGCGGGCCGATGCCGAGACCGACAATATTGTTCACAAACAGCAAAATGGCTGATGATAGCGAGCGCATTTCCGGTTTAACCAGCGTATGCAGCATGGCCAAAGTTGGCCCGAAATATAGCGCGCCCGTGCCGAAAGGAATGATAAGCCATAAAAGCGCGGCAGTCGCGCTGTCGCTGGTGTAACCGATATAAGATAAGGGCGCGACAGCAATGGTGATGATGCCGACCAGCCAAACATTCCAGCGCACATCGCGCTTGCCCAATTTATCAGCCAGAATGCCGCCAAACGCCGTACCGATGCCGCCGCCAATACCAATGAGTAGTGCCAGTAAGCCGCCGACTTCAGTTGCCGACATACCATGCGCGCGAATGAAATAGCTGGGCAACCATGCCACCGCGCCATAGCCGACAATGATAACCAAAGTTGAGGCAATCAGAATTTGCCGCAAAGCCGGTGTCTTCCACATATAGGCAAAAGTTTCCAAAAGCGGTGGCGCGGTGCCGTCCGTTTTTTCATCACTCATGCCGCGCGGTGGCTCTTTTAAAGTGAACCAAGCCAGCAAAGCCAGACCAAAACCGGGTAGGGCAATAACTTGAATGGCTGTGCGCCAGCCATAATTATCCGCTATCCAACCACCGGCCAGAAAGGCGACAAACAAACCGATATTGATACCAAGGGCAAAAACCGCTAGCGGGGTCGCGCGTTCAGACGGCGCATACATATCGGCAATAATGGCATGCGATGGCGGGCTGGTGCCTGCTTCGCCGATGCCAACACCAATGCGCGCCAGCAAAAGCTGCGTATAATTTTGCGCCATGCCGCATAAAAACGTCATGAACGAAAATAAAGACAAGCAAGCAATAATGATTTTCTTACGCGACATGCGGTCGGCGAGAAACGCAATAGGAATGCCCAAAGTGGCGTAAAAAATACCGAAAGCAAGGCCGGTCAATATGCCCAATTGTGTGTCGCTCAAGCCCATATCGGCTTTAATTGCCTGCAGCAAAATGGCAACGATTTGCCGGTCAACATAATTGGCCGTGTAAATCAGCGTTAGCAGACCGACAGTATAGGCTTTAAGTCCGCGTGAAAAATGGTCAGATGTCATTGGGCTCGGTTTCTGGTGAATATGCGTCCATTATGATTACGGAAACGCACGAAAAACACCAGCGTTATGATGAGCCATGAAAAGAAAATATGGCCGAGCAAAACTCCAAGCGAGACGGAAGTGAAGTTGTTGAAAAATTCGAGCGGTGATACGCCGCTGGCAAACAGTGTAACGGTGAACTGGCCGATAATAATCGCGCCGAAACCGGCTTGTATCGCTAAAATATAAGGACGCGCTTTTGCCTTGGCCTGAAGCCCGAATGCCAGCGACAAAAGGATGGCGGCTGCGGCTTGCACCGGCACAAAAGAAATACCAAAAAGAAACGCTGTATCAACCATGACGAACTCTCTTGAGATGACTGTGCATGACACCGCGTGTCAGGTCAACCTCGGCTTATATCCAACCGCTTAAATCTCTTTCAGCGAGTGTCTTTAACAGCGCAATGGAGGCAGGCCCGTCATTGAGGCATGGCACGGTGGTAAAGTGTGTGCCACCCGCCTCGCTGAAGTCTTCATGCAAGGCGATGCCAATCTCTTCCAGCGTTTCCACGCAATCGGCGATAAAGCCCGGTGTGACAACAGCGATTTTTTTCGTGCCATTATGAGCCATATCGACCGCGGTTTTATCGGTATAAGGCTCCAGCCATTTGGTAGGACCAAAGCGCGATTGAAAGGTCAGCTTGAGCTGCGTTTCGTCCATTTTCATTTTTTCACGCATCAAACGCGCCGTCTTGGCACAATGACAATGATACGGGTCGCCTTTTTCAAAATAGCTTTGCGGCAAGCCATGAAATGACGCGATTATGGTGTCGGGCTTCCAGTCTAACGTCTTGATATGCGCTTTCACTGAAGCGACCAGCGCATCAATATAGGCCGGATGGTCATGCCAAGGCGCGGCAGTGCGCACAGCCGGTTGCCAGCGCAATTTCAACAAGGCGCGAAACACATCGTCATAAACACTGGCGGAGGTTGAGGCGGCATATTGCGGATACAAAGCCATTACGGCAATGCGTTCGCATCCTGCCTCTTTCAAGGCGGCGAGTTTGTCTTCGATAGACGGCTTGCCATAGCGCATCGCCCATTCGACCTTCACGGCATCGCCCAATTCATCCTGCAATAGTTCAGCCTGCCGCCGCGTGTAATAGCGCAACGGGCTTTCATTGCTTTCTTCCCGCCAAATTTTGGCATAGGCCTCGGCTGACTTGCGTGGCCGTGTGTTCAAAATAATGCCGCGCAAAATTGGTTGCCAGATAAGCGGTGAGGTTTCAATCACCCGACGATCGCTCAAAAACTGCTTCAAATAAGGGCGCAACCCCTTGGCATCGGGGGTTTCAGGCGTACCAAGGTTCACCAGCAACAGACCGGTTTTGCCGAAAGCAACAGGGGGGTGAGTATCAGGCAGCATGGGTGCGTGACACCTATTGCGCGGCAGGAGCGGACAAAAGCTCCGGCATTTCGCGTGAAATGTCCAAATATGCCCAGACTTCTTTCATGGCTTCAACCAACTCATTCATCATCGCATCATCATGCAAAGGCGATGGCGTGATGCGCAGACGCTCTGTTCCACGCGGCACTGTCGGATAATTAATCGGTTGAATGTAGATATTATGCTCATTCAACAAACGGTCAGCAGCGGCTTTACACAAATGCGGATCGCCGACCATCAGCGGCACAATATGTGTATCTGTGCGCAGCACCGGCAGACCGGCATCTTCCAGCAAGGTTTTCAAATACTCGGCACGCTCTTGGTGCTTGGCACGCAAATCGTTGGATTGCTTGATTATCTGCACGCTTTTAATGGCACCGGCAGCAACGGCAGGCGGCAAAGATGTGGTGAAGATAAAGCCCGGCGCATAAGAGCGAATGGCATCAACCAAATTGCGATTGCCGGTGATATAGCCGCCCATAACGCCGAAAGCTTTGGCGAGTGTGCCTTCAATAATATCAACGCGTTCCATCAGATTTTCACGGTCAGCAATGCCGCCGCCGCGATTGCCATACATGCCGACAGCATGCACTTCGTCGAGATAGGTCAGTGCATTGTATTTCTCGGCGAGGTCGCAAATCTCAGCAATTGGCGCGACATCGCCATCCATTGAGTAAACGCTTTCAAAGGCAATCAGCTTGGCCCGATCCGGGTCGGCTTCTTGCAACAGGCTTTCCAAATGCGCCAAATCATTATGCTTCCAAATGCGCTTACTGCAGCCACTTTGGCGCACGCCCTCAATCATAGAGGCGTGGTTCAGCTCATCGGATAAAATCAGGCAATCGGGCAGTAGCTTCGCCAAGGTTGAAATGGTCGCCTCATTGGAAATATAACCTGAGGTGAAAACCAGCGCGGCTTGTTTATTGTGCAAATCGCTCAGTTCGCGTTCCAGCTCGACAATCATGTGATGCGTACCGGAAATATTGCGTGTGCCACCAGCGCCCGTGCCCATTTCATCAATGGCGGTTTTCATGGCATCCATGACATCGGTGTTTTGGCCAATGCCGAGGTAATCATTGGAGCACCAGACCGTAATATTGCGGGCGGGGGTGGTGGAATAGTCTATGGCACGCGGAAATTGGCCTGCGCGACGCGCCAAATCGGTGAAAATCCGATAGCGACCTTCGTCATGCAATGCACCCAGTGCATCATCCAAATATTTGTCGTAATCGACAGCCATTGACGTTAATTCCCTTATCCAGTCATAGGCATAGCCTATTTCCGGTCATAAAACCAGTCTACGAAGTCGGTGTTTGGCTTGCGGGCGACTTTGCCGCAGTTGGATCGCCGCAGTTGGATTGCCGCAGCCTGTCTTTTATTCGCCGTCTTTGCGAACAAATGTGACGGCGAAATATTCTTTGCCTTCAAACAATTCGGTTGGATCGCCCGGCCCGTCAATCATCATATAACGACGCGGGGTAATCTGGCCTTCCATGCGATAGCCGCGCGCGCTCATATTGCGGCGGTGAAACTCCATGGCGGCAGGCGTAAATTCCTCAGCTAGGACGGTGATACGTTCCGGTTGCTTGGTTTCGTCGGCCATGAATAATCCTCATTTATCGGCTGTTTCAATTCGGCGATATTGCCATAGAAATAAGGCCTCGACACCTAAATGTCGAGGCCTTTGGTATTAATTTGCCATCAATTTGCGATATCCGGCAAAAGCTTATGCATCATGCGCTTAATAGCCGCCCAAATCAGCGTAGCGGGCGCGGTGATAATGCGTATCACCCAGCATTTGCGCTTGCACACGGGCACGTTTGATAAACAAGCCGACATCAACCGCATCGGTCATGCCAATGCCGCCATGCATTTGCACGCCTTCATTGGTAATCAAGCGCGCCGCATCGCCGACGCGGGCTTTGGCAAGGCTGGCCGCACGCGGTACATCATTGCGCCGCTCATCGAGGGCAGACAAAGCATCAAGGACAACAGATTGGCAGATTTCCACTTCGCAGAACATTTCTGCTGCCCGGTGTTTCAGCGCTTGGAAAGTGCCGATAATCACGCCGAATTGTTTACGCTCTTTGAGATAATCCAGCGTTGTATCAAATACGGTTTCCGCGCCACCCAGCATCTCAGCGGCTAAGCAAACACGGCCCAAATCCAGCACGTTTTCCAATTCCGGCCAAGCTGCATCAATGCTGCCCAATGCGTCATCGGCTGCCAGCTTGACGTTGTCAAAGCTGATATTGGCTGCGTTGCGCGTGTCTACCATATGCGTGCGTGTAATGCTCACGCCGTCGGCTTTCGGGTCAACGAGGAACATCGACAGACCTTTAGTGTCACCGGCTGCGCCGCTTGTGCGCGCCACCACAATCAACGTGTCGGCAATATGGCCGTCAATGACGAAGGTTTTGTCGCCGTTCAAGGTGAAGCCGTCGGCTGATTTTTCGGCTGCCATCATTGTGTTTAACGGATTGTGATGCGCGCGCTCTTCCAACGCCAGAGCAGTGATAAGCTCACCACCGGCGATTTTCGGCAGCAATGCTGCTTTTTGAGCTTCAGAGCCAGCCGCCATAATAAGACCGGCACCCAATACAGCAGTTGAATAAAGCGGAGATGCCGCCAATGTGCGTCCGGCCTCTTTCATCACAATGCCCAGACCCATTGGCCCAAAGCCTGTGCCGCCATGCTCTTCCGGTATCATGATACCGGCAAAACCCAGTTCAACGATTTGTTGCCAAACCGCTTTGTCAAAACCGTCAGCGTCTTCGTCATCACGCAATTTGCGCAAATTGGCGACGGGAACCTGTTCGGTGAAAAAGTCCTTCGCCATATCGCGCAGCATGGTTTGTTCTTCAGTAAGCACAAGTGCCATAAGTAATCCTCCTAATGTTCAGAGTTTGATGCACACGCTTACGCGTCGGGCAGGCCGAGCACGCGCTTGGCGATAACGTTCAATTGCACTTCTGATGTGCCGCCTTCAATGGAATTGCCTTTTGAGCGCAACCATGAACGGGTGACGGAAAGCTCTTTGCTGTCAAAGCCTTCGCCTTCCCAACCCAGAGCTTGCGAGCCCATGACATCCAGCAGCAATTCAAAGCGACGCTTGTTCACTTCTGTGCCGTAATATTTGAACAT
>CBFHPF010000017.1:0-19903 GCA_965657665.1 Alphaproteobacteria bacterium
CGTGAAAAGAACATTTCAACCGAGCAATCTGGTGCGTGCCCGCCGCCACGGTTTTCGCGCGCGCATGGCCACAAAAGGCGGCCGTCTTGTTTTGGCCCGCCGTCGTGCACGTGGTCGCAAGCGCCTGTCTGCCTAGTCTAGAACCGGATTTTCATCATGGCTGATGCCGACACAGCGCTATCTACATTGCGCGTGCGGCGAGATTTTCTGGCCGCCGCCAAAGCCGAAAAGCAAGTGCGGCGCGGCCTTGTTTTGCAAGCGCGCATGCGCCGCAATGATGAACCCAGCCACACACCCATCCGTTTTGGCCTGACCGCCAGCAAAAAAACCGGCAATGCGGTGGCGCGAAATCGTATTCGCCGTCGTCTGCGCGCCATGGCAATTGAACTTTTGGCAACACATGGCAAGTCCGGTTATGACTATGTCCTCATCGGGCGGGTGCATACAAAAATGCGCGATTGGACGGCACTTCACAAAGATTTCACTTCGGCCTTACGGGCCATTCATGCGACACATGGTAAACACGGCAGCGCAAACCATGCCGAGGGAGAGTAAAAGTGAACGAACAAAATAATTTTCTCATGGCGGTGATTTTGAGCCTTGCCGTGTTGCTGGGCTGGCAATTTTTTGTCACCGAACCGCGCCTAGCCCAAGAACGCGCGCTGCAGCAAGCCGCCCAGCTCGAAAATGGCGAGAAGAATGCGACCGCGCAAACGCCTGAACAGGGCCAAGTGTTGGCCGACACCGCACCGCAAATTGATAGCGACGCGCCGCGTGCTGATAGCGCGGCAAATAACATCACCACCGATATTGCCGCACCGCAAGTCAATAGCCGGTTTGCTACCGCGCCGCGTGTGCGCATTGAAACCGAACAATTAAGCGGCTCCATCGCGCTGATGGGCGCGCGCTTTGATGATTTGGTGCTGAACGCTTATGGCGCAACAGCGGCTGAAGATGCGCCGCGTCAACGTTTGCTGCAACGCCAAGGCGCTGTCGGTCATTGGCAAGCTCATCATGGTTTTGTTGCCGGTGGCGGTAATGTAACCCTGCCGGATGAAAACACTGTCTGGCAATTGGCCTCAGGCGATACGCTGAGCCAAAACACATCGGTTATTTTGCGCCATGAAACACCCGAAGGCGTGGTGCTGAGCCAAGAGATTAGTGTTGACGAAAATTATATGTTCACCATCACGCAACGGGCACAAAACCGCTCCGGAGCGCCAGTGACACTTTACCCTTACGGCCAAATCACCCGCTCCGGCCGTCCGGCCACCACTGATTTGTTTATTTTACACGAAGGCCCGCTGGGCTTTTTCGGTGAAGATGGCGAAGGCTTGGTCGAAGCCGATTATGATGACTTAATCGAAGACGGACCGACTAAAATTACCACCGATAAAGGCTGGTTGGGCTTTACCGATAAATATTGGGCGGCCGCTTTAATACCGCCGCAAAATGCATCATTTACCGGTCGTTTTATCGGCCGCATGCAAGGTCAATTGCCCGTCTATCGCGCTGATTATTTATTGGCCGGCCAGACATTGGCACCCGGTCAAACGCATGAAGTTAAAACCGCGCTATTTGCCGGTGCCAAAACTGTCGAGCTGGTCGATAATTATGCCGAAGCCGGTGTCACACGTTTTGACCTTTTGATTGATTGGGGTTGGTTTTATTTCCTGACCAAGCCGATGTTTAACGCGTTGCATTTTTTCTATGCCCTGCTGGGCAATTATGGCCTCGCTATTTTGCTGGTCACTGTGCTTATCAAGCTGGCTTTCTTCCCGCTCGCCAATCGCTCTTACGAGACCATGGCGAAGATGAAGAAACTGCAGCCGCGCATGATGCAAATCCGCGAAGTTCATAAAGAAGACCGGCAGATGCAGCAGCAAGAATTGATGAAAATTTATCGCGAAGAAAAGCTTAATCCGCTGGCCGGTTGCTTGCCGATATTAATCCAAATTCCGGTTTTCTTCTCGATTTACAAAGTGCTGTTTGTCACGATTGATATGCGCCACCAGCCGTTTTTCGGTTGGGTGCAAGATCTTTCCGCGCCTGACCCGACCTCGCTGTTCAATCTGTTTGGCCTGCTGCCTTACGACGTGCCGAGCTTTTTGCTCATCGGTATTTGGCCGATTATCATGGGCGTGACGATGTTTGTGCAAATGCAAATGAACCCGCCGCCGCCTGACCCGATTCAGGCGCGCATGTTCCAAATCTTGCCGATATTATTCACCTTCTTATTGGCCGGTTTCCCGGCAGGTCTGGTGATTTATTGGGCATGGAACAACTTCCTGTCGCTCCTCCAGCAAGGCTATATTATGCGGCGCAATGGTGTCGAAATTGAGCTGCTGGCCAATATCGGCTTGGGTAAAAAGAAGCCGAGCGATGACGCCAATAGCGGATAATGAAGCCGCCGAGAAGGCGCTTATCACGGCCGGTCGCTGGTTATTGGCGCAAGGCACTGAGTTTCGTCTCGGCGTCGTGGCGTTGGAGCACTTACCGGCGGCTGACCGCATTGAAATCGCCTTTGCCGGTCGTTCCAATGTCGGCAAATCATCGCTCATCAATGCCGTCACCGGCACGAAAAATTTAGCCCGCACTTCAAACACGCCGGGCCGCACACAAGAATTAAACTTCTTCATGCTGGCACCTAGCCGCCAAACACCCGATGGGCGCGACGGCGCGGCTTGGCTGGTTGACTTGCCCGGTTATGGCTATGCACGCGAAAGCAAAACCAAAATCGCCGCTTGGAATAAGCTGCTCAATGCCTATTTGCGCGGGCGACCGAATTTGCGCCGCGTATTTGTGTTGGTCGATAGCCGCCATGGTTTGAAGAAAAATGATTTAGCCATGATGGATGACCTCGACACAACGGCGGTCTCTTATCAAGTCATTCTTACCAAAGCCGATAAGCTGAAAAAAGGCCAATTGGAGCGCGTTATTGAAGAGACGCAAGAAGCGCTGGCCAAACGACCTGCGGCTTATCCCGACATTATTGCCAGTTCGAGTGAAAAAAATATCGGTATTGATTTGGTGCGCGCCGCCATTGCAAGTCTGGTTGATTTGGCCGAATTGGGATATAAACCGGGCAATTAGGAGTTTGCATATGGTGCAGAAAGCGAAATTAACGGGCAAAAAACCCGTCGCCAAAAAAGCCACGACCAATTCAGCCGATTGGTTGAAGCAGGCGCATGTGCTGACGCAAGCGCTGCCTTTCATGCAGCTTTATGACAAAAAAACCGTCGTGATTAAATTTGGCGGGCACGCTATGGGTGATGAAAAGCTGGCCGAAAGCTTTGCCCATGATGTGGTGTTGCTCAAGCAAGCCGGTGTCAATCCGGTGATTGTGCATGGCGGCGGGCCACAAATTGCTGCCATGCTGGAGCGCTTGGGCATTCGCTCGACCTTTAAAAACGGCCTTCGGGTCACAGACGCACAAACCATTGAAGTGGTTGAAATGGTGCTGGCCGGTGCGATTAACAAAGAGATTGTCACCGCGCTGAATAATGCCGGAGGCAGTGCTGTCGGCTTGTCGGGCAAAGACGGTAATATGCTGGTGGCGGAAAAAACCCGCGCCAAGCAAAAAGACCCCACTTCCAACGTTGAAAAAGCGATTAATCTCGGTTTTGTCGGCACGCCCAAAACCGTCAACACCAAGGTTTTGGAAACCATGCTGGCTTCCGACATTATTCCGGTCATTGCGCCGATTGCCACTTCGGCTAAGGGCCAAACGTTAAACGTCAATGCCGATACCGCTGCCGGTGCCATCGCCGCCGCGCTGAATGCCGAGCGTTTATTAATGCTCACGGATGTGACCGGCGTGTTGGATAAAAAAGGCGCATTGATTGAACGTCTCACTTCGCGCCAAGCGGCCACATTGATCAGAAACGGCACGGCGCAAGGCGGCATGATACCGAAATTGGAAACCGCCATGAAAGCGGTGAAAGACGGCGTTGGTGCCAGCGCCATTTTGGATGGCCGTGTGCCGCATGCCATTTTGCTGGAATTATTTACCGCCATGGGCGCCGGTACGCTGGTCGAGTAATGGTGATGCGCCGCTTGCCTTTTTTCAAAAGCTTATTCGGCGCAGCCGGTTTTATTCTGATCGGCTTTTATGCCGGTTCGGCTGAGGCCGCTTTAAGGCTGTGCAATGAGACCTCTTATGTGCTGCATGTTGCGGCTGCTTATCAGCAAGGCGTAGCGAGCAAAACCGAGGGTTGGGTGGAAGTGCTGCCGGGCGATTGCGAGAGCGCTTTGGCCAATTTGCCCGATAAAGCGCAAGCCTATGTTTATGCCAAATCAGATGCCGCCCATAACGGCAAAGGATTGGTGTTTGACGGCAGTGAACGATTTTGTGTCGGCGCAGATTTGGACCGCTTCACGGTTGAGGGACGGCGCGATTGCCGCCGCCGTGGTTACGTCGAGGCCGATTTGACGCCGGTTGCCGGTGGCACAGGTCGGCGCACCGTCACCTTTACCGAAAAAGATGATTTCGGCCGCCGCCGCGCCCGCATGGCCGGTACGCAACGCCTTTTAACCGATTTGCAATATGATGTCGGCTTGGTTGACGGCTTTGGCGGCGAACGCACACGCGAGGCAGAGGCAGCGTATAAATTGCGCTATCGCATTTCAGGCTCAAAACGCGGCGCGGATTTACTGGCCGCGCTGGTCAGCACAGCACGCGAAGAAGCCACAAGGCGCGGACTGTCATTATGTAATAAATCAGACCACTTGGTATGGGCCGCCAGCGGCATGTTGCGCGATGATGTTTTTGAAAGCCAAGGCTGGACGCGCGTGCCGGTCGGCGAATGCGCACAAGTCATCAGTCAAAATCTCACTGACAGATATTATTTTTACTATGCCGAAGCCGTCGACGATAAAGGCCGACCGGTGATGCAAGCCGGACGGCAAAAAATATGGAGCGGTGATGTCGGCCTATGCACCAAATCAACCCGCTTTATTATAAAAGGCGATGAAGATTGTGAGGCGCGCGGCTTTGACCGGCGCGGCTTTGCCCAGATTGACACCGGCTCGGCGCGGCAATGGAAAGTCAATTTGGAATAAGTATGCAGCGTTTCGAAAATATTAATGCGTGGGTGTTCGACCTCGACAACACGCTTTATGCGCCCGGCAAAAACCTGTTTGCCCAAATCGATGTCCGCATGACGTCGTTTATTCAAGACGCGCTAAACGTCGATAAGGATGAAGCCTTTCGTGTGCAGAAAGAATTTCTCGGCGAATATGGCACGACACTTTCAGGCCTGATGAATGAGCACGGCCTGCCGCCCGGCCCGTTTTTGGATTTTGTGCATGATATTGACGTCTCTGTGCTGGACCCCGACCCGCAATTAGCGGCGGCGATTGACGCTCTGCCGGGCAAAAAGTTTATCTTCACCAATGGCACATGCGCGCATGCCGAACGCGTGGCATCGCGGCTTGGTCTGTATGATTTATTTGATGATGTATTTGATATTGTCGCAGCCGATTATACGCCCAAGCCGAATGCAGCGATTTATCCGAAAATGCTGGCGCATTTTGATATCGCGCCGGAGCGCACAGCGTTTTTCGAAGATATGGCGCGCAATCTGACACCGGCGCATAAATTAGGCATGGCCACTGT
The DNA here is from genome assembly GCA_965657665.1 of Alphaproteobacteria bacterium. Classification (GTDB taxonomy): domain Bacteria; phylum Pseudomonadota; class Alphaproteobacteria; order RS24; family RS24; genus UBA8337. The sequence goes on from CBFHPF010000017.1 coordinate 5,618, forward strand.
GCTGGTTGAAGAGCGCGGCAGTGATGGCGTTAAGAAAATGCATATGCCGGAAAAATATCGCCAGCATGACGCAGCGCATATTGATGTAACGATTAATCATTTGGCAGATTTTTTGAGCGGCATTAAAGCCAGCCTTTAGCGAATAATATATAGCGGCGAAAAGCCCATTTTGCTCAATTGACTTGCCGGCTGGGGCTGCTAATTTCGCGCTCACAGCACTTGCTCATAACACCTTGCCCAATGCGGGTGTTTTGAAAATGCACATGAATATAAAGGAAAGACCGATGGACCTGCAAAACGCCGAACAAATTATCAATACCGCTTTCGACCAAGTCGATGACGTAACGCCCGCAACACAAGGCGATGTGCGCGATGCGGTAAATGCTGCGCTGGGCGCGCTGGATAAAGGCACGGCCCGTGTTGCTGAAAAAACCGGCGCTGATTGGCAGGTCAATCAATGGCTGAAAAAAGCCGTGCTGCTGTCTTTCCGTCTTAATGATATGAGCCTGCAATCGGGCGGCCCGCAAGGTTCTAGCTGGTGGGATAAAGTGCCGTCTAAATTTGACGGCTGGGGCGAGAGCCAATTTAGCGAAGCCGGTTTTCGCGCTGTGCCAAATTGTATCGTGCGCCGCTCCGCCTATATCGCGCCAGGCGTGGTGCTGATGCCGAGCTTTGTCAATTTGGGCGCTTATGTCGATAGCGGCACAATGGTTGATACCTGGGCAACTGTCGGCTCATGCGCGCAAATCGGCAAGAATGTTCACATTTCCGGCGGCGCAGGCATTGGCGGCGTATTGGAACCGCTGCAAGCCGGGCCGGTGATTATTGAAGATAATTGCTTTATCGGTGCGCGCTCTGAAGTGGCCGAAGGAGTGATTGTGCGCGAAGGTGCGGTATTGTCGATGGGCGTGTTTATTTCCGGCTCAACCAAAATTGTCGACCGCGCCACGGGCACGATTTACCGCGGCGAAGTGCCGGCCTATTCAGTTGTCGTGCCGGGCACATTGCCATCACAAGATGGCGGGCCTAATCTGGCTTGCGCGGTTATCGTCAAAACAGTTGATGAACAAACGCGCAAGAAAACCTCGGTTAACGAATTATTGCGCGATTAAGGACTAAAAATGGCTCTCGATGCGGTTGAATTTGCGGCTGAACTCATTCGCTGCCCCTCGGTCACTCCGGCCGATGCGGGCGCGCTGGATGTGCTTGAGCGCGCGCTCACCGCATTGGGGTTTCGCTGCACGCGCTTGCCGTTTGAAGAAGACGGCACAGACCCGGTCGATAATTTATATGCCCGCCTTGGCGATAGCGGCCCGCATATTTGCTTTGCCGGTCATACTGATGTTGTGCCGGTGGGGGCTGCAAATGATTGGCAGGTTGACCCCTTTGCCGGTGAAATTCGCGACCAATATTTATGGGGACGCGGCGCGGCTGATATGAAGGGCGCTATTGCCGCTTTTGTGGCGGCAGTGGCGGCGCATCTTGAGGCGCATGGCAAACCTGAAGGCTCAATCTCTTTGCTGATTACCGGCGATGAAGAGGGCCCCAGCATTAACGGCACGCGCAAAATGCTCGGCTGGCTGCAAGAGCAAGGCGAGATTATTGATGATTGTGTGGTCGGTGAGCCGACCAATCCCGACGCGCTGGGCGATATGATTAAAATCGGGCGGCGCGGGTCGGTAAACGGCATTGTGACTGTCAGCGGCACACAAGGCCATGTCGCCTATCCGCATTTGGCCGAAAATCCGGTGCCGCAATTGGCGCATATGATGAGCGCTTTGGCCGCCGCCAAGCTAGATGACGGCACGGAGCATTTCCAGCCTTCCAATTTGGAAGTGACCAGCTTTGATGTCGGCAATGCGACAACCAATGTGATACCGGCCGAGGCCACGGCGCGGTTCAATATTCGCTATAATGATTTGTGGCAAAGAGACAGCCTTGACGATTGGATTAAAACCCAGCTTGATGCGGCGCAAGGCGTGTCAGGCTATCAGCTAAGCTTGGCGCATACTGGCGATTGCTTTTTGACCGAGCCGAATGCTTTTGTTGAAACGCTGAGCGCGGCTGTCAGTGAAGTAACCGGACGCGAGCCGGTTTTATCCACCTCGGGCGGCACATCAGATGCCCGCTTTATTAAAGATGTCACCCGTGTTGTCGAGTTCGGGCTGGTCGGTAAAACCATGCATAAAGTCGATGAACGCGTGCCGCTGGATGATATTCGCCAATTGGCCGGTATTTATCAGAAATTACTCAGCGGTTATTTTGCCGCCTAAAAAATCGCTATTTCGCCGCCTAAAAAATCGCTATTTCACCGGATAATCCACGCCGATAAATGTTAGCCCATAGGGCGGCGCAACCGGCGCACAGGCTGCGCGGTCGCGCGCCTCCAACACGTCACGTGCTTGTTCGGGCGACCATTTGCCTTCGCCGACTTGTTTTAATACGCCAGCCAATGAGCGTACTTGATGGTGCAAAAAAGACGGCGCCGAAGCGGTGATGAAAAACAACTCACCATCTTGCGTCACCTCCAATGTGCTCAGTGTTTTAACCGGCGACTTGGCTTGGCATTGCGTCGAACGAAACGTCGTAAAATCATGCTTGCCGGTAAGAAATTTCGCGGCCTGTTGCATCGGTTCCAATTGCAGCTTTTGCGGCACAAACCAAACCCGCTCTTTATCCAAAGTTGGCGGCGCGCGGCGCGATAAAATGCGATATTCATAATGCCGCGCCAGAGCCGAAAACCGCGCGTCAAAATCATCGTCACAAGGTGCCGCATAAGTCACTACCACTGGCTGCGGTTTCAAATGAAAATTAATACCGGCCATAAGTTTGTCGGCGCGCGGCGCGGTTTCCAAATCAACATGCGCCACTTGCCCACGCGCATGCACGCCCGTATCGGTACGCCCCGCGCCAAACACCGTCACCCGCTCGCCGCAAAATCCGTAAATCGCATCGCTCAGCGCATCTTGCACGCCGCCGCCGTCTTTTTGGCTTTGCCAACCGACATAGGGCATGCCGTTATATTCAATGGTCAGACGATAGCGCATCAAGAAGCTGCCAGAGATTGACCGGCCATCATGCCGCGCCCGCGCAAAAATTCATCACCGCTCATCGCTGCCTTGCCAGCTTTTTGGACCGAGATTAAGCGCAACGCGCCTTGGCCGCAAAAAATTACCGGCCCGTCATCGGCCACATGCGCGGTCGGTCCATCTAGCTCCACAGGCGCGGCTTTCAGCACTTTGACGCGCTTACCGTCGACTTCAAACCAAGCCCCCGGAAAAGGCGATAGCCCGCGAATATGACAATCCAACTCAGCCGCCGAACGGGTGAAGTCCAGCCGCGCTTCGGCTTTATCTATTTTCTCGGCATAGGTAACACCATCCGCCGCTTGTGGCTGCGCTGTCAGCATTTCACTTTTCGTCTTATCAAGCGCATCTTGCGCTTTCAATGTTGCGACCAGCGCCGTGCCACCCAGTGCCGCCAATTTATCATGTAGGCTTTGCGCCGTATCATCAGCGGCAATCGGCAAGCGTTTTTCCAGCAATACCGGACCGGTATCCAGCCCGGCCTGCATTTGCATAATCGCCACACCGGTCTCCCTGTCACCGGCCATAATGGCGCGCTGAATGGGCGCTGCCCCGCGCCAACGCGGCAAAAGCGAAGCATGAATATTCCAACACCCCAAGCGCGGCGCATCGAGCCAGCTTTGCGGCAATATCATGCCATAGGCGACCACAATGGCGAGGTCGGCGCGCAATTCTTGAAACGCAGCCAACGCTGCTTCATCGTCTTTTAATCGGTCCGGCGTGAACACCGGAATATCTGCCGCCTCAGCTGCTTGGTGCACCGGAGACGGGGTAAGCTGCATACCGCGCCCCTGCTTGGTCGGCGGACGAGAGTAAACCGCAACAATCTCATGACCGGCAGACTGGGCATAGGCGTGCAGCGCGGCAAACGCTGTTGCGGCAAAATCGGGCGTCCCCATAAAGACCAAGCGCAGTCGCTTATCTGCCATCTTTTCCATATCGTGCACGACGTCCAGCGCGGCTCTATCTGGCCGCCATATCGGCGGTTTCGCGTTCGGCTTTGCGGATTTTTTTCAGCACTATTTGCCGCTTCAGCCGCGATAAATGGTCGAGAAAAACAATACCGTTCAAATGATCCATTTCGTGCTGAATACAGGTCGCCAATAAGCCGTCGCAATCAATCTCACGCGGCGTGCCATCATAATCCAAAAAAGCCACACGGCATTGCGCGGGGCGTTCGACATCATCGTAAAACCCCGGCACTGACAAACAGCCCTCTTGATAATTATTCATCTCATCCGAGGTCCAAATAATTTCGGGATTGACGAAAAAACGTGGGCCTTCTCCGGCTAACGGGTCTTCTTCCGGCGTGTCATCTGCGGCGATTTCAGCGTCTTCCTGCGGGTCAGATTTACCGACCAAATCCATCACAATCACCCGCTCCGCCACACCGACTTGAATGGCCGCCAAGCCGATGCCATTGGCGTGATACATGGTTTCCAGCATATCATCCATCAGCGCGCGCGTGTCATCACTAACCGCCGCCACGGGTTTTGAAATGGTTTTCAGCCGCTTATCCGGCACTTCAATTATATCGCGTATTGCCATGCCCTTGAGATACGCCTTGCGACACACAGCGTCAAGTTGGTAGCATGCCCCCCTCGCCCCGCAAAAGGAGACAATAATGCAGTGGTTGGCCTATATAATCTTCCCGATTGGCTTTTTTATGGGCCTGGCGATTGGCTATATTATGCGCGGGAGCAGCCATGACAATGCTGCAGCCAGTGAAGGCGCACAAGGCGCGCAAGGCGAAGCTCAAGCGCATATCGCGCATCTACAAGCCCAATTGCATGATGCGCAAACGCAAATCGCGCGACAAGATGAGCAAGGCACGGCAGCCCAAAACCAGCTGCATGAGATGAAAACCGAGCGCGACACATTGCGCCATGAAGTCGGCAATTTGCGCGGCTTTATGGCTAAGGCCGAGGCGCGCATTGAAGCGTTTGATGAGGCGCAAGAGCAAGCCCGCATTCAGTTTGAAAATCTGTCCAATGAATTGCTGAAGAAAAACAGCAAAGAATTTGAAGAGCAGTCGAAAAAAACGCTGGAGACGATAACTGTTCCGTTGAAAAAGGATATTACCGGCTTCACCGATAAGCTCATTGAGTTTTCGGCCCTTAACGCCAAAATGACCGAAGAGACCGGCAATTTGACCAAAGCGCTTTCCAGCAATGTGAAGGCGCAAGGTAATTGGGGCGAATTTGTTCTTGAGACGATACTTGAAAATTCCGGCCTTGAAAAAGGCGTGCAATATACCGTGCAAGGCGAAGGCATGGGATTGAAGTCGGTCGACGGCGGACGTCAAATGCCCGATGTGGTGATTAATCTGCCGGAAGACCGCCATATTGTTATCGACAGTAAATTATCGCTGAAAAGTTTTTCCGATTATCAAAACGCGGCTGATGACATTGCGCGCCAAGACGCGCTGAAGGCCTTCGTTAGATCAACCGAAAACCACATTAAAGATTTGGCGAGCAAAAATTATCAAAGCGCCTATGGGCTGCAATCGCTTGATTTTGTGATGATGTTTATGCCGATTGAAGCGGCCTATATTTTGCTGATGTCTGAAAAGGGCGATTTATTGGCTTCATCCATGGATAAAGGCATTTCCATTGTCGCGCCGTCCAATCTGTTTCCCAATCTCAAGACGATTAATTATTTATGGCAATTGCAAAAGCAAAACCAAAATGCCGAAGAAATTGCCCGCTTGGGTGGCACAATTTACGACAAAGTGCACGGCTTTTTGGGCGATATGCAAACCATCGACAGCGCATTGAAAAAGGCGCAAGACGCGCATGATGACGCGGTTAAAAAACTGGCCACCGGTAAGGGCAGTGTTACCTCGCAAGCCGAGAAGCTGAAAGCACTGGGCGCCAAAACCAATAAAGCCCTGCCCGATTTGAGTGATTGATTTTAGTAATGCGCTTACCGGCGGGACTTCCCTCACGCCGTTAACGACGGGATTTCCCCTGCGCCGCTTAACGGCGGGACTTCATCGCCGCCAGCAAGGTGCCGTCATCAAGATAATCAAGCTCACCCCCAACCGGCACGCCATGCGCCAGGCGGGTCACATTGAGCGATAAATCATCCAACATATCAGTGATATAATGCGCCGTGCTTTGCCCCTCGACCGTGGCATTGGTGGCTAGAATAATTTCGCTGACATCGGGCGCGGCGCAACGCGTACGCAGTTTTTCCAAATTAAGCTCTTCTGGTCCGACGCCATCCAAGGCCGATAAAGTGCCGCCCAATACATGGTAAAAACCACGCACGGCCTGCGCGCGTTCCAATGCCCATAAATCGCCGACATCTTCGACCACACAAATAACCGACGCATCACGGCGCGTATCAGCGCAAATCGTGCATGGGTCCGTGGTGTCAATATTGCCACAGCTTGTGCAGGTGACGATTTTATCTTGCGCGACAGCCAATGCTTCAGCCAGCGGGTTAAGCAAGCTTTCACGGCGGCGCATTAATTGCAGCACGGCGCGGCGCGCCGAGCGCGGGCCAAGTCCTGGCAAACGCGATAATATTTTTACCAGTGCTTCAATTTCCGTACCGGCCATTAGCTTGCGTCATCCTCACTATCGGGCTCATCAGCCGATGCGTCAGGGTCTAGCGGACTATCTGCCGGATTATTTTGAAACTCACCGGTGAAATCATTAACCGATAAAATTTCCGCGCCGGGAAAAGCGGTTAATGCGGCTTTCACATAAGGGTCTTGGCGGGCTGCTTCTTCGCGCTGCTCAGCCGCGCTGCGCTTCAATGAACCAATGGTTGCCGCGCCTTGTTCTTTCGACAGTGACACCACCCAGTTTTGTCCCGTCCATTCGCGCAATTTCCGCGTCAAATCTTGCGCCGGATTGTCATAGCCATCAGCCACGCGCAACGCGATGCGCCCCGCTCGCTCGCCACCGGCGGCTTCGAACGACACTAAATGCGTGCCGTTTTCCAATAAATGTTTCAAGCCGATATCGCGTTTGTCTGCCGCCAAATCAATGACCGCCTGAAAGTTCTGCAATACCGGTGCCACGCTTTGCACCACAGGCGCGGCTTGGCTCATAACCGGACCGTCTGACCGTATGCCGCCGCCGCCCGAAGGCGAATATGAAGCGGCACTCATCGTATTATTTGTTGGCGTATTTGTTGGCGCGTTTGTTTGCGAAGCGGTTGGCGAACCAGAGGGTGCGGCAGAAGGCGCAGAAGGCCCAGAAGGTGGTGCCGCTGTATCAAATTTCTTAATCAGCTCATCGGGCGTCGGCGCATCGGCTAAATGAGCCAAACGGATGAGCGTCATCTCAGCCGCCGCTTTGGCATTCATCGCCCGATTAACCTCGTCATGACCGGCCAGTAAGCCTTGCCACAGGCGCGATAAAATACGGGTTGATAATTTATCTGCCGCTTCGCCGCCACGCGTCCGCAATTCTGCAGAAAAGGCAATGTCTTCTTGCGCCGCGGGCACAAATTTCAGACGCGTCAGCCAATGGGTCAATTCGGCCAAATCAGCCAGCACAACAGCCGGGTCTGCACCCATGGCGTATTGCGCGTCAAACTCGCTCAAAGCATCGCTCACTTGCCCGCGCACCAATAAATCAAACAAGTCAAAAATGCGCGCGCGATCCGCCAAGCCCAACAGTCCGCGCATCACTTCTTCGGTTAACGCCGTGTCGCCATCCATATGCGCCAAGGCGCGGTCGAGCAAAGACAAGCCATCGCGCGCCGAGCCGTCTGCAGCACGGGCAATTAATTTAACGGCCTCAGGTGGCAGCGATACATTTTCGGCAACGCATACTTTATCGAGCAGTTTTTGAGTGTCTTCCATGCCAAGACGGCGCAAATCAAAACGCTGGCAACGCGACAAGACAGTCACCGGCACTTGGCGGATTTCAGTGGTCGCAAAAATAAATTTCACATGCGCCGGCGGCTCTTCCAGCGTTTTCAGCAAACCGTTAAACGCGGCTTTCGACAGCATATGCACTTCGTCAATAATATAGACTTTGAAGCGTGCCGAAGCGGGCGCATAGCGAACATTTTCAATAATCTCGCGAATATCACCAATGCCGGTGCGCGACGCGGCATCCATCTCAATCACATCAACATGACTGCCATCCATAATGGCCGGGCAATGTGTGCCGTCTTCGGCCAACGTCATGGACGGCGCATCATGCGCGTCAGTATGATAATTCAGGGCGCGGGCCAAAATGCGCGCCGTTGTTGTTTTGCCAACACCGCGAACACCGGTCAGCATAAACGCATGCGCAATACGCCCGCTATCAAAAGCATTGCGCAATGTTTGCACCATGGCTTCTTGGCCGATGAGATCGTCAAAATTGCGCGGGCGATATTTGCGCGCCAGCACTTTATAGCTATCGCCATTTGCCGCATCGGGCTGCACATTATTATCGCTATCGGCGTCGGCCAGCATGTCGAAGCCCGGCGCATCTGCGGTAAATTCAGCTGCTTCCGAAGAAGCTTCAGCATCTAAATCGGGGTCAGTGTGCGGGGGCGTGTCGGAAGTATCAGATATCATGCTCGGCTCTTTTATAAGTCGCGACCCGCCTGTGGCCTCGTAACCGAATAGCCTGCGGCGCGAATAGGTGAGAGACTGGACAGGCAACCCGCACCGAACTCGTTAGGGCTGCTTCCTCTCGGACCTGACCCGGTTGGCGAGGGATGCGTCCGCCGCCAGTCTCTCTCAATCTTTATAGCAGAGCGCGGCAGACAGACCAGCCCCCGAAAATAAATATATGGGAGTAGAAATGTCGCGCCCGCTTGCAACAACACCACGGCGCGTGGCACTGTGACGCCATCATCTGACCGTATTATTTGAGGAATGTCGCAATGGCTTTGTCGGAAAACCCAATCATGTTCGCCAATAATCCGCTGGACCGTGCCGGTCATCAGCGCGGCAATGCCGATTGGCTGGCCGCACAATTGGCTGCTGAGAATGCGCTATTTTTGCCGCTCTGGCAGTTGCAGCCATTGGTTTTGCCTGAACTAAGCCCGGGCGAAGGGCGCGATGTCGGCTGGTTGCCAAAGGCGGCATTTCAAGACGCGTGGCGCAGCGAGGCGCAATATGTTTTCCTCGGCCTTAACCGCCGCGGCAAACCGCTTTTCGCCGTCGATATCAGCCATATGGCCAATCCGGAAGATATGGGCCCGTTTAAAGGCATGGGCCATTTTGAAGATTTACGCGCTTTGGCGGCGGTCGGTGATATGCCGCGCAGCGAGCTGGCCATTTTGGCGCAAGCCAAAGGAATGATGGATTGGAATTTGCGCCATCCGTTTTGCGCCCAATGCGGTACGCAAAGCGCCAGCGCCGAAGGTGGCTATAAGCGCATATGCAGCAATTGTGGCACTGAGCATTTTCCGCGCACCGACCCTGTGGTTATCATGCTGGCTGTGCATGGCGACGATTGTCTGCTGGGTCGCCAGCGCGGCTGGCCCGAGGGCATGTTGAGCGCGCTGGCCGGTTTTATGGAGCCGGGTGAAACCATTGAAGAGGCCGTGGCGCGCGAATTGCAAGAAGAAGCCGGTTTGGAAATTTCATCCGTCAGCTATTTGGGCGCACAGCCATGGCCGTTTCCGGGTTCTCTGATGATTGGCTGTCTGGCAGAGGCCACCAATCGCGATATTCAGGTCGATGAGATTGAGCTGGAAGAAGCGCGCTGGGTCTCGCGCGCCGATATTCAAAGCTCGCTGGCCGGTCAAGGCCCGCTGGGTGTGCCGCCCGAAATGGCTATTGCACGCCAATTAATCGAAGCTTTCGCCAATCAATAAAAAAATGGCAATAAGAATTGGCCATAACCGTCAAAAAAAACAGACTAGCGAATGCGCAATTCGGCGCGTTCCGGCGCAGCGTGATAAACGCCCAGAATATCCATTTCCGAACAATAAAAGTTTAGCTCTTCCAATGCCAAGCGCACCGGCTCGCTATCGGGATGGCCTTCAATATCAGCATAGAACTGCGTCGCCAAAAAGCCGTTTGGCTGATAGCTCTCAAGCTTGGTCATATTGACATTATTGGTCGCAAACCCACCCAACGCTTTATACAGCGCGGCCGGCACATTGCGGACGCGAAAAATAAAACTGGTAATGATATCGCTTTCATCCGGCTCCGCATCATCGGGGCTGGCTGACATGATAAGAAAGCGCGTGGTGTTTTGCGCGCTGTCTTCAATATTCTCGCGCAAAATATCAAGACCATAAATCTCAGCCGCCAAAGAGCTGGCAATTGCGCCATGCTGAGGCGTTTTTGCCGCCGCCAAATCGCGCGCGCTGCCCGCCGTATCAGCCGCCACAAGCGGCGTCAAACCCAGCTCGGCAATAACATTGCGGCATTGCCCAAGCGCCATTTCATGGCTGTGCACATGGGTCAAATCGGTTTCAGCCGTGCCCGGCAGTGCCAGCAGGCAATGGTTCACCCGCATGAAATGCTCACCAATAATATAAAGATGAGAGCCCGGCAAAAGGCGGTGAATATCGGCCACCCGACCGGCCACTGTGTTTTCAACCGGCATCATGGCAAGCTGCGCCGCGCCATCGCGCAAAGCGGCGAACGCGTCGTCAAAACTGGCGCATGGCAAAACATCCATATCGGGATATTGCGTTTGGCACGCGATATGCGAATTGGCGCCCAGTTCACCCTGAAATGCGATTTTGCTCATAATGCCTGTTCCTCTTGCAATACGCGCTCAGCATGGGCCAAATCCTCCGGCGTATCAACGCCAACCGGCACGGTATCAACGACAGCCGCGGCAATAGACATGCCCGCTTCCAGCGCGCGCAATTGTTCCAGCCTTTCGCGCTTTTCTAGGGGCGAAGGCGGCAGGGAAACAAATTTATCCAGCGCGGCGCGGGTATAGCCGTAAATGCCAATATGGTGATAAAGCGGCCCGTCGCCGGTTGGCGCGGTGGCGCGGGTAAAATAAAGAGCCCGCCCGACGCGTGCGCTTTTGAGAGACACAACGGCTTTCACCACATTTGGGTTATCGCGCTCAGACGGCTCGGTAATTTCAGCCACCAAAGTCGACATATCATGGCCTTCCAGCGTGGCCAGTGTTGTCGTTACGAGCGCCGGATCCAAAGTCGGCAAATCGCCCTGCAGATTAATAATGTGACTATGGCGCGCTTGCGGGTCAATTTCTTGCAAGGCGGCGTGAATACGGTCAGAGCCGGACGGCAAGTCAGGGTCTGTCAGCACGGCTTCACCGCCGGCTGCCTCGACGGCTTCGGCGACTTCCGCTTCCGCCGCGGCGACCACCACACGGCCACAATCAGCCGCGAGGGCGCGCTCCAACACACGAACAATCATCGGCTTGCCGGCAATATCCGCCAAAGGCTTATTAGGCAGGCGGACAGATGCCAAGCGCGCCGGTATTAAAATTATCGGCTGCATAAGGCGGCCTTTCTCAATCAATTACAGTTTCGTGTCAGCAAGCTACATGCTTGCGACTCACTCTGTCATTTCCTAATCTCTGCGACGCTACGCCGCAAGCTTTATTGGGTCTAAAAGCGTATGGTGCGCTCGATTTTAAGGCCCTTAAATCATGCGGGCTTTGCAGTGAATAAGGGGCCTTTTGGGCCAGATTTGGGGGAAGTGATGGATAGTTTTGAACTGAATAAAATTGCCGGTGCCGTGTTTTTCACCTTGCTGGTTTATTTGGGCGTACAAAATTTAGGTGCCATTTTATATGAAACCGATGCCGCCGACCCGAACGCCTATGTAGTTGAAGGTGTCGAAGAAGAAGGCGCAGCCGGTGCCGTTGCTGCTGCCGTCGTCGAAGAAGTGCCGATCACTGAATTGCTGCAAACCGCCTCGATTGAAAAAGGGCAAAAAGTCGCCAAAAAATGCGTTTCTTGCCACAGCTTTGATGCCGGTGGCGCCAATAAAATCGGCCCGGCTCTTTACGGTATCGTTGACCGCGCCATTGGCAAGCATGGCGGCTTCACCTATTCAGGCGCGTTGTCCGGCATGGATGGCGCATGGGATTATGACGCATTGAACGGCTTTTTGGAAAATCCGAAAAAATATGCCGCAGGCACAAACATGGCTTTCGCCGGTCTTCGCAAAGCCAAAGACCGCGCCAATATTATCGCTTATCTCGACAGCCTGAAATAAGCTGACACTCTAAGACTTTTATGCCGCGTGCAAGCTTGCTTGTGCGCGGCTTTTGTTTTTGCTTCATTAGGCAAGCCCGAAAACAATAAGGAGTTGTCATGTCCCGCCTTTTGCTTGCCGCCGCGTTTTGTTTTACTGCCCTCACCTTTTCCAATGCTGAGGCACAAGACAGTTCAAAAAACTGGCGACACGGCTTATCGCTATTTGGCGCACCGGCGCTTGCACAAGGCTTTGCGCATTTTCCTTATGTGAACCCGAAAGCACCAAAAGGCGGCGCGGTTAAAATCGCCAGCATTGGCAGCTTTGACAATCTCAACCCCTATACAATTAAAGGCAATGCAGCGACCGGTTTGGGGCTGATGCATGACACTTTATTGACCGCCTCAATGGATGAGGCGAGCGCGGCCTATGGGCTGATTGCCGAGGCCGTTAGCCATCCGGCGGATTATTCATCCGTTAGTTTTCGGTTGCGCAAAGCGGCAAAATTTTCTGACGGCACGCCAATTACCACAGATGATGTGGCTTTCTCTCTGACCGCACTGAAAAAAGCGCATCCGTTTTACCGCGCTTATTATGCCGATGTGGTGGGCTACGAGATTGCCGGTCCACATGAAATGACCTTTCGTTTCGGCCAAAAAGGCAATCGCGAATTGCCGATGATTCTTGGCCAATTGCCGATTTTGCAAAAAGCCTATTGGAACAGTGAAGGCCGTTCGCTGGCGGATACGACGCTGGATATTCCGCCTGTTTCGGGTGCTTATCTGATTGAGAAACTGGAGGCCGGACGCTCCATTACCTATAAGCGCCGCGCCGATTATTGGGCGAAAGATTTAAATGTTGCCGTCGGCAAACATAATATTGAGCGCATTACTTATGTTTATTTCGGCGATGACACGGTGGCTTTTGAGGCGTTGAAAGCGCGCGAAGTGGATTATCGGCGCGAGTTCTCATCGCGCATTTGGGCCACCGGCTATGACACGCCAAATGTTGAAAACGGCACAATGGTGAAAGAAACCGTGACGCTGGAAAACTCAGCCGGCATGCAAGGTTTTGTGTTTAATTTGCGCCGCCCGCGCTTTGACGACATTCATGTGCGCGAGGCGTTGAACTGGGCTTATGATTTTGAGTGGACTAAGAAAAACCTGTTTTACGGCCAATATGCCCGCACTGGCTCTTTCTTTCAGGGCTCTGAATTAGCCGCTAAAGGCGCGCCGTCTGAAGCGGAATTGACATTACTTGAACCTTTTCGCGGGCAAGTGCCGGATAAGGTTTTTGCGCCAGTGTTTGAAAACCCTGTCACCGATGGTAGCGGTAAAATTCGTACCAATTTGCGCAAAGCCCGCGCCCTGCTGCAAAAAGCCGGATGGCAAATTGAAGACGGCAGACTGAAGAAAAACGGCGCGGTTTTCACCATTGAGTTTTTGCTGGTGCAACCGGCCTTTGAGCGCATTGTCGCGCCTTATATTAAAAATCTCGCCAAGCTGGGCATTGAGGCGAAAATTCGCACAATTGACCCGACACAATATCAAAACCGCGTCACCAATTATGATTATGACGCGATTGTGATGAGCTATGGCCAATCATTATCGCCGGGCAATGAGCAGCGCGATTATTGGTCATCCGCCGCCGCCGACCGACCGGGCGGGCGCAATTATATCGGCATTAAAGACAAAGCCGTTGATGCGCTGGTTGAAAATTTGATTTTTGCCAAATCGCGCCAGCAACTCATCACCGCCACCCGCGCGCTGGACCGTGTTTTAATCGCCAATCATTACATCATGCCGCAATGGCATTCGCCCTATGAACGCCTTGCCTATTGGCAAGATTTGCAACGGCCACAAAACATGCCGAAACACGGGCTGGGCTTTCCTACCATTTGGTGGAAAGAGTAACTTGCCGCGGCACTGAAACATGGCATAATTTGCCCTCATTCTAGGGAGAGCCACACAACATGGCCGCATATATTCTTCGCCGCTTATTGCTGATGGTGCCGACAATTTTCGGCATTCTGGCGATTAGCTTTGCCATTGTGCAATTCGCGCCCGGCGGGCCGGTGGAGCGCGTGATTGCTCAATTGCA
>CBFHPF010000018.1:0-19755 GCA_965657665.1 Alphaproteobacteria bacterium
CTTCATGCAAGCACCCTTGGCGGCCGCCAAGCACAGCTACCCTTATTGGCAAATCATCACCCCCGAAGGCACGGCTAAAATGGGCGGCGGCACGGCACGTTATGTTGCGGTTTCATCTGCCGCTTATGAGGCAAAGCTGCACGCACGTTTGGCAGCCAGCAATCGCGTCACCCGCATTGAAAAACATTTATCCCCCGACAGCGACGAAGCGGCGGGCTTTGACTTGTTATACGACACAGTCAGCGCAACGCCGCGCTCTGGCGGCTTGCTGCAACACTTTAAAGGGGTTTATGTCACCGCCGACCGCCCGTGCTTTGACCCCGAAATTGCAACGCTGATGGATTTTCGGGTCGACCAATCAAACGGCGTTCATTTCATCTATTTGCTGCCATTTTCTGAAACCGAGGCTTTGGTCGAGTCGACCCTGTTCTCATCCGCGCTTTGTGATGACGCTTTTTATGAAGCAGCGATTGACGATTACCTGTCGCGCATTTTTCCAGACATCAGCTTTGCACATGGCGCGCGCGAAAGCGGCTGTATTCCCATGGCGGATTTGCAAACCCATACTGAAGGGCATGCAGCCGTTCATCTTGGGCTGGCAGGCGGCGCATTGCGCGCTTCATCGGGCTACGCGTTTTATCAAATTCACCGCCAAATAAATGATTGGCTCAACGAGCAGCACACCAAGCCACAAGCCGGTGCTTCGGGTTTAGAGCGTTGGATGGATAAAGTGTTTTTGCGCGTGCTTCGCCATCACCCGCAGCGCGCGCCGGACATATTTCTTTCCCTTGGCCAAGCACTGTCGGGCGATAACTTCGCCGCCTTCATGAACGGTCATACCGGTTTCGCCAATTTGGCGCGGGTTATCGCCGCCGTGCCCAAAGCACCGTTTATCAGGCGCGTTTTATGAGTATGGATTTAGGCATTCTCGATATGCTGGCTTTGCTGGCGATTTTGCTGGTCGGTGTGCCGCATGGCGCGGCTGATGCGCAATTGGCGGCGCGCGGTCAATTGGCCAAAACACCGACCGCATTATTTGGCTTTATGGTCGGCTATACCGCCCTCACCCTCGGCTTTATCGCGCTGTGGTTTATCGTACCTGTTTTGGCACTGCCGTTATTTTTTGCCATGTCAGCCTATCATTTCGGGCGCGGCGATGCGCTGGCCCATAAAACCTCGCCTTCCCCGATAGATGCGCTGGCGCATGGCGGCGTGATATTTCTGATACCGCTTTTTCACGGCGATATCGTCACGCCCATTTTGACCTATTTAACTGGCTTCGAGGGTGGCTTCACACAATTTTTCGCCATTGGCGCACTGGCTTGGTTAGCTTCATGCGCATATGCCGCCGCCACCGCTCGCTTGTCGCGCCCCGCTGCCTTGGAAATCATTGCCTTTGCAGCTTTGTTTATTGTGCTGCCACCGCTTCCGGCGTTTGCGATTTATTTTGTCGGCATCCATAGCGCGCGGCATTTTCAGCGTCTCTTTGCTTTCGGCCTTAATAGCTGGCGCGCCCAGCTTCCGGCTGTCATGATTGCGATTGCCAGCATTGCTACAATTACTATCGCCGCCCCCCTATTGGATACAGCGGATATCAATAGCGGCTTGATGAAAGCAATATTTATCGGGCTTGCCGGTCTCACCGTACCGCATATGCTGCTGATTGACGGCGTTGATATTCTCGCCCGCACAGAAAAAGAGGCGCAACATGGCTGATGAAACCATAAGCGACCGCAAGGATGAACATCTGACCGAAGCGTTGAAACCCGAAATGCAAGGTGGTCATGCCAACGGGTTTGACCGCATTCACCTCACCCATCAGGCATTGCCGGAGCTTAATTTGGCCGATATCGACGTGACAGCGCGATTATTCGGCCCTGATTTAGACCATGTTTTTTCCATGCCGCTAATGATTGGGGCGATGACCGGCGGCTCAGCGCGCGGCGACGCGTTAAACCTAGCATTGGCAGAAGCCGCGCAGGCCGCCAATGTGCCACTGGCGCTCGGCTCGCAACGCGCCGCACTTCAAGGGGATGATATCGCCTTAGCAAACGCTCGCGCCATGCGCGCCCACGCGCCAGACTGTTTTATTTTGGGCAATTTGGGCGGCACGCAACTCACAGCCGAAGGCGGCATAGACAAAGCCGAAGGCGGCATAGACACAGCCTTACGCGCCATTGAAGCGATTGAGGCCAATGCAATGGCCATCCATCTCAACCCGTTGCAGGAAGTTACCCAGCCCGGTGGCGATACGGATTGGCGCAGCGTGGCAGATGCCATTGCCCGATTGGTTGATAAAACGGCAACACAAAACATACCGATTTACGTCAAAGAAGTCGGTGCCGGACTGTCTGCGCAAGCAATTGAGCGGCTTTACCAAGCCGGTGTTCGTCATGTCGAACTGGCCGGGTATGGCGGCACAAATTGGGCGCGTATCGAGCAAGCGCGGCGCGATAAGGCCGAAAATGCATCACCAGACGCGGAAATAACCGCGCCTTTCCTTGATTGGGGCCTGAACACGCTGGATACGCTGCAAAATGCTGTCGAAAAGCGGTCGAATTGGCCCGATTTGCAGATTATCGCCTCAGGCGGGCTGCGAAACGGCCTCGATAGCGCGAAAGCTTTGTGGATCGGCGCGGATTTTACCGCCGCTGCACAGCCATTTTTGCGCGCCGGACTGGACAAGCCCCATGACGAGGCCGTCTCAGAAATATCTAAGCAATTGAATATATGGGAAAAACAGATTTCTTTGGCTTGCTTTTTAACCGCCAGCAGCAATATTGCCGCACTGCCTGCCGCACACGGCAAAATCTTATAAAAAATTAAAAAAATCCCTTGATGGGACAGAATGTCGCTCTATTTCACGTGTGTAGTATCTTAGGGAGTAAACATGTTTAAATCCAAAGCACTGAACAAAGTAGGCTTGGCTGCTGTGTTCACCTTGGCTCCGTCGCTAGCATTTGCGGCTGACGCCAATCTTCGTCCTGATGATTTTGTCGGAATTTCATTCTGGCTCATCTCAATGGCTCTCGTAGCTTCAACCGTTTTCTTTTTCATTGAGCGTGACCGCGTTGCAGCGAAATGGAAAACGTCTTTGACCGTTTCCGGTCTGGTAACACTGGTTGCCGCCGTCCATTATTTCTATATGCGCGACGTGTGGGTATCAACCGGCGAAACACCGACCGTTTACCGTTATATTGACTGGCTCATCACAGTTCCGCTGCTGATGGTCGAGTTCTTCCTGATCCTGTCTGCCATCACAAAAGTGCCGGCTCGCATCTTCTGGAAACTCATTATTGGTACAACTTTGATGCTGGTATTCGGTTACCTCGGCGAAGCTGGCTACATGTCAGCCACCCTCGGTTTCGTTATCGGTATGGTTGCTTGGTTCTACGTCCTGTACGAAATCTTCCTGGGTGAAACCGGGAAAATCAGTGCAGAACAAGCCAGCCCGGCTGTACAATCAGCTTTCAACCTGATGCGTTACATTGTGACCTTCGGTTGGGCGATTTACCCGCTGGGTTATGTGCTCGGCTATATGGCCGGCTCAGTTGATGCTGACACACTCAACATCATCTACAACTTGGCTGACGTTCTGAACAAAATCGCCTTCGGTCTGATCATTTGGTCAGTTGCCGTGAGCGAGACAGAAAACGCCAAATAAGCAATAATTCTAGTCAAAGATACTCGACAGGCCCGTCTTCGGACGGGCCTGTTTTTTTATGCTCAATAATCAGTGATTAACCGGCTTTGCGCGCCTTTAAGCGCCGCTCAATAGAGCGTATCCAGCGATAGGCGTCTTTGGCGATATCATCGTCTTCACCGGCCTTGCGGAACGCAGCAATCGCCGTTTCATATTTCTCTAGCCGCGTGCGCGAAATACCCAACAGCAACCAGCTATCGGCTTCATCATCAAGCCCGCCCTTGTTGAGCGCCTTCACCAAAGCGGCTTCCGCCTCGGCCCAGTTTTCATCTTGCACATGACTTTGCGCCAATTGGCGGTAATGCTTGCCCTTGTCAGACAATTCAGCCGCGCGCGTCAGCGGCGCAATGGATTTTGACCACTCGCGGGCATGCATATAGGCTTGCGCCAAGGTTTCGTAGTTCTTTTCATTCTTCTCAATCGATCCGTCAGCCATGCCCTTATCAAGGATGAGCGCCGCTTTAACCGGTACATCATGATAGAGATAAAGCTGCGCCATGGTGGTCAATTCTTTGGATGAGGCCAGCATATTTTGCACATGCATGGCCTGCTGCGCGACAAAAGCCAGCTTGTCTTCACCGGCATCATAATAAACCGCTGATAATTGCTGCCAGAAAACCTTAACGCCCGGCCAGCGCTCAACCGCATCTTCGAGAATAGGTCGCGCCTCGCCATAGCGTTCTTGCTGCAGCAAAATTGACAATAATAACCGCGTCCAGTTTTTGCGCGGCTCTTCTATTTTGCCCAAAGCCGTGCGAATGGATTTTTCAGCCGACGGATAGTCTTCCAACAAAACTTCCATCCGCGCCTTTAAGGCAAACGGCTCAGCCCCCGGCTCTTTTTCCTGCGCGGCGAACCAACCATCCAGCAATGTTTTGGCTTTTGCGACCTTTTCAATACCAAGATAAAGCTGCGCCAAATTATAATTTAAATCGCTGACCACACGCGGCGGCAGATTGCCGGTTGCAATAGCTTGCTCAAATGTGCTGATGGTCTTGTCATAATCGCCCTTGGCAGCATGCACAAAACCCATGGTCTGCAAGGCAACAGCCTTTTCATAAGGTTTAAACTTTTGACCGTCGAGCACTGCCTGAAGCGACTTAAACGCCTCTTCATATTGCTCTTCCGCCATAAACTCTTGCGCTTTTTCAATGCGCTGGAAAGCCGCCTTGCCGAGCACTTCAGAACGGCGTGTCTTGGGCTTGGCAGGACGCTTTTTCTCGGCATCTTGTGCGGCAGCCATTTGCAAGCCAAGCGATGAAAACGGCTGTGGCAAGGGCGCAGTCATAAGCGCGATAACAGTTAGAGAGGCTGCAAATTTATTCATCGCGCGCTCCTATTTGGCAATCCGAAAGCTAATCATCTGCCGAACCCCCGGGCGCACGGCAGCCTTGCCATCTTCAATCATCGGGCGATATTTCCAGCGCTTTACGGCACTGATGGCAGCGCGGTCAAACGTGCCTTTAGGGTCGGCATCAACAACAACCGGCTCAATGGCTTGGCCCAACTCATTAATCGCAAATTCCAGCAACACCCAACCTTCAACACCGCGTGACAGCGCACGGCTCGGATAACGCGGCAAGACGCGCACAATCGCCAGCGCATCACCATCAACAGGCGCGTTTAAATTCATACCGGCCAAATTGAAATCGCCGAAATCAGCACTCATTGTTGCCTTATCCATATTGGGACGGCTGGTTTGTTGCAGCTTTGGCGGTGGCGGTGGCTCATCCGGCTTTTGCTGGCTTGGCCGCTTCAACGCACGGTCTTTGGTGTTCACATCCTCATCGCGCTCAACGCGAACAAAATCAATGCCGACAGAAGCCAGCTCTTTTTCAATTTGATAATCGCGACCGGTCACCAGCACTTTCATGGTCAAAAACAGCGCAATAGTGGTTACGCCGCCAAGCGCGGCAGCAGCAACAAAGCGCAGATTGCCGGAAATTGCGGTCATTTTTCCTCCGCCGCGATAGATATCGCGCCGACACCGGCCAAACGCAGCTGGTCCATAATCTCAACCAACACGCCGGTTTCGGCTTTGCGGTCGGCCTGAATGACAGCGCCGCCCTGCGGATTTTCTGCATGCAGACGCTCAACATTGGCGCGCACAGCCGCCAAATCAACCTGACGGCGATTAATGTAAATTTCGCTATTCTCGCCAATGGCAATCAAAATGCCGACACGGCTTTGTTTCACCGCTGTTTCGGCATCAGGGCGCGTTACATCCAACCCGCTTTCTTTCACGAAAGTAGCGGTAACAATGAAGAAAATTAGCATGATGAAGACAATGTCCAACATCGGCGTCATGTCGATGGCGGCTTCTTCTTCCTGTCTATTGCGGCGTTTGCGCATTTTATCTCCTCATCGGCTCGAAAGCCGTCTTTGTTAACTCGCTTAGAGCGTTAAAGTCATAACGTTAAAGTCATGCGGTCAGCCAATTGATTGACCTCCCGACCCGCTTTGCGCTCCAGCGCATTGGTGAAAAACAATCCCGACAACGCAACCACCATACCGGCCATAGTCGGCAAAGTGGCTTTGGAAATGCCCGCCGCCATAGCGCGCGCATTGCCCGAGCCGGTTAGCGCCATCACATCAAACACTTCAATCATACCCGTTACCGTGCCCAGTAGACCCAGAAACGGAGCAAGGGCGACCAGCACTTTAATATAAGCGATATTGGCATCGGCTTTGAGGCGGGCATCGGAAATCAATTGTTCTCGAATACGCCGCGCCGCCCAACTGCCGTGGTCACCACGCGCCTGCCAATGCGCCATATGCTCAGCCACCAATTGCCGAAAAGGCCCGCGAAAATAGCTATACCGCTCATAAATCAACGCCCATAAAACCAACGTAATGAGCATGATGAGCAAAAGCACATTGCCACCCAGTTCGAGGAAGTCGCGCACACCGCGCACCGCCTCAAACGGGTTCAAAAACAAAAAGACAATATCGCTCCACTCCATGTCGCGGCTCGCTTATTTGCCTTCGGCATGCGCGGCAATCATACCGGCAGCCTGCTCTTCAAGAATTTGCACAATCTCACGCGATTTGGTCGCCGCCACCGAATGCAGCAGCAACAGCGGAATAGCCGCCACAAGCCCCAGCACAGTGGTAATCAAGGCTTGCGAAATACCGCCCGCCATCAGCTTAGGGTCACCCGTGCCGAACAATGTAATTGCTTGGAAGGTCAAAATCATACCGGTAACTGTGCCCAGCAGACCCAGTAGCGGGGCGATACCGGCCAGCAATTTCAGCAGAGAGAGATTTTTCTCCAGCGCCGGCATTTCTTTCAAAATCGCATCATCCAGTTTCAATTCAAGCGTCTCCGCACTGGCTGAATTATTGGACTGATACGCCGCCCAAACCCGCGACAATGGCGTATCGCTATCGCTCGCGCCATCAATCTGACCATTGGCCAACTGACCTTTAACGCTGCGCGACAAGAGCGACAGGCGGGTAATCCGCTCCAACGCCAATGCCACACCAAACAGCCCCAGAATAATAATGACGTAACCGACAAAACCACCCTGATTGACACGCTCAAACAAGGTCGGCATTTGCAGGAACAAATTTAAAATCGCCCCGCGTGACGGGTCAACCGGCACACCGACCAGCTCACCGGTAGATGCATCGAATAAATCATCCGCCGCATCACCGAAACGCGCCGGTGGCTGACGCCCTAAATCGGCATAGCGATGTTCGCCCGCATAGCGAATAAACTGACCATCCGCCAGCGCCGTAAACGGGCCGATGCGGGTCACTTCGGTGTCGCGTATCGAGCCGTCAAGATTAACCACCTGACCGGGGAAGCTTTTGATTTGCCCTTGCGCCGTCATTTCTTGCTGCAAGGTGAACCACAAAAACTCCAGCTGTTCCATCGCCGGCAGACCTTTGGACTGCGCCAGCGCATCAAGCGGCGCCGCGCGATTGGTCAACTCACCGGAAATAATCGATTCCTCAACCTGACCGCGCGTTTCACCGGCCACTTGGCGCACAATACCGAATAATTCGCCATAAACACCGAGCCGCTCATTGAGCAAGCCCTCAAGCTCTGCCAGTTTCACTTCATTATCGGCAAAAACTTTTTCCAAACGCTCGCTGCGCGCTTCTTCGCGTTTAATGTCGCGCTGGGTTTTGGTCAGCAGCGATTTTTGCTTATTGCGATTATTGCGAAACTCCGCTTCACGCGCGGCAAAGCTTTCATTATCCCGCACACGACCTTTGCGCACTTGGTCGAGCAATTGCTGCAATGTTACAGCATCCGCATCGGAAATCGGCTTAGCATTTTGCGCCATAACCGGCGCACTTAATCCGGTGGCCAATCCGGTTACCAGCACGATAGACGCCAATAGGGTTTTCATTTGCTTTTTCATAATCGCCCCCTATTCGCTCAACTGCACCGGCACAACCAAAAGGTCGGGCGCGGCCTGTTGCTTGGCAATGCGCAATGCAGCGCGCAATTCGCTATCAAAATCGCCGTCTAAATCGACAAAGGCGCGGGCTTTATTGTCCCAAACGCCGCTCTTATCAGCGTCCAATGTTTGATAAATCAACGCCACGCGGCCAACCCGCAAAAACGCTACTGTGCGTTCGTCGCCATCAATCTCCATCGCGCCTTCATAGGCTTCAATGGTGCGGCCATATTCATTTTCAATTTCATAGGCTTCAAGAATTTTGCGATATTTCTCCGCCGGATTGGCATCTGAGCGGTCCATCAAAGCGCGCAAATTGGCAACCCGCTCTTTGCGTTGGTCGGCCAAAAACGGCACATCCAATTTGACGAATTGCTCCAGCGCATCAATCATCCGAAACATCAGCGGCATAATCGTGCGGTCAACATTGGTGACGTCTTCGATTTGTTGGCGAACCGAGACCATTTCTTTCTTTTGCGCGGCAATCAGCTTGTCCAATTGCGCATTATATTCGCGCAATGAGGCCAGCTGCTTTAACGCGGCGCGATAATCGCGCGTCAGCGTGTCGGTTTCATCATCCAGCTTATCGATACGCGCTTGCGAAGCGCGCCCGTCTGAGACACCGGCCTGCGCGGTTTGCTGAACCGCCTCAAGGCCTTGTGCCATGGCAGCACTCGCCAAAAATGACAAACCAAAACTAAGAACAAAAAGTCGGAACAACTCTCTGCACGGCGTTATTATTTTCTGAAACATGAATTTTTCCCTCGTTGCAGGCGCAAACCTTAACGCGCCGCTTTGCGCGATGCAAGTTTGCCACGATATCAAATGTGGAAACTTAGACGCGGGATTTGTTATTTGATTGAGGGTGACTGCCTATTCCTCATTCGGATAAGTCTCATCATATATTTCGCGCAACAGCCGCCCCTCAAATCTCCAATGCGAACCGGGGGCGACATACCATTTCGAGTCGAGCAATTGTCCGGTGAGAAGGCTGAGGGATGTTTCCTCGCCATTGTATAGAACGCGGCGGCCATCAATGGTCGTGACTGTCTCTTCACCGCGCGTAAACCGAAGCAAACTGCCCGGCTCTATACCCATTTCTACAAAGTTCAAAACCGGTCGGCGTTTCTTATATGTTTCTGAGGCTGTCTTGTCCTCTTCCGCAACATCATCAGCCCGCGCGACCTCCGGCGTTACGTCTTTCTTACCGAGCAAGCGCAACATTGCTTCGGCTTGGCTCACATCGATTTTGAAAAACTCGCGGCGCGGGTTGATACGATCAGGCTCAAACGCTTGGTGGAAAGCGTTCTCCACTGCCGTCTCATCATCCACCTCCATTGCCAACTCGCAATCGAATGGCAGTGGCACACCGGTGGTGTAAAGGTCACCCATCCGCACCTGCGGGTCGTCACGCGTGGTTTTGCCAATCTTCACAAGACCGGGCATGGCAGGATTGGTAAGCAGATAAACAATGCCGGACATTGGCACTCTCCTCGTTCTTATTTTTGTTGAGGGGATTATGCAGACCCTTAACGATTATTCAAGCGCTGGGTCTTTTTTTTAGGAAAAATGGTGCCGGCACACGGACTTGAACCGCGGACCCTCTGATTACAAATCAGATGCTCTACCAACTGAGCTATACCGGCGACCGGCCTTCTTAATATCTTTTCCGCGTTTTGCTGGCAAGCCCGAAATCGCGCTTCGGCGAGGATTATTGTCGCGGCACAATTTGGCGAGATATAGCAAATATCGTGCCGCTTAGGACATTGGCAAAATCATGCTCGGGCGGTCGTCTTTTTTCGTGGCAGCTTTGAAAGACGGCATGGCGTGAATGCGCTTCAGCCAATCTTGCACTTTCGGATAATCATCCAAAAGCCCACGCGCCTGACAGCCCTCAATATTATAGCCGATGAGAAAATCAGCCAGCGAGATTTTATCGCCGCCAAAAAACGGCTGCGCCGCCAAATCGGCTTCAGCCTTTTTCAACAAGGCAGAAAGGCGCGGGCGAATAAAGCCGGTGGTCAGCGCGCCGGTTATCATTTTCGCCAATGGGCGCAGGAAAAACGGCACACGGCTAACCGTGATACGCAACACCGTATCCATCAGCATAACCGGCATGAGCGAGCCTTGCGTGGCGTGCATCCAAAACAAATAGCGCGTGCGGTCTCCATGACCGGCTTCGGGCCGCAACCCGCAATCAGGGTATAAATCAGCGATATAATCGAGAATGGCGCTGCTTTCCGCCAACACCAAATCACCATGCGTGACAACGGGCGCTGTGCCCAAAGGCGATATTTTCTTATAGGCCTCAGGGGCCAAAATGGTCACCGGATCGCGGTCATATTTGACCAATTCATAATCGGCACCCAACTCTTCCAGCAGCCAAAGCACGCGAAAAGATTGCGAATATTCCAAATGATGAAGTGTAAGCTTGTCGGTCATATCTCTTCCTTCAATGGGTCGATAATTGACTAGATAATTAGGTGACGCAGCGCGATAAGCAAACTTTACGGACGAATAATCATGCCCTCAGCGGCGTTTATATTACCGCTGACCAACGCATCGTAAACCGTGCCAAAATGAGCCAGACCTTCGGTTTCTTTCACCGTCAGCCAATTGCCGCCATGCGCGATACCGGCCATCATGAATTGCATCACATTGGCGTTAAACGCATCGGCACCAAGCTCTTTGGCGCGGCGTTGAATATGGCCAGGCGCAAAAAACATCGCGCTGCGGTCTTGTATCATTTGCGCGGCAAGCGGGTCTTTTTTGGTTTCGCTATCATCCCAATGGGTCAGGCCAACATTATGGCACCAGCGCATATTATCGCCCAGCTTGCCATGCACACTGCCCAATACGGCGCGATTGCCCGACATATCCACCAGCACAGACGGCTTGTCGGCTAGAGTGTCGAGCGCGTCATAGCCGATAACCTCGTCATAAACACCGGTTGAGGTGGTGAAGTCGACATTGCCCGGCGAGGTCAGCCCGATAATACGAGGCCGCGCGCCTTCGAGTTGTGACAGGCCGAAAGCCAGCCCGATAGCGGTTTTACTCGAGGCCGAAATAATGACCACTTGCTCGGCTTGGTGATAATCCTGCTCTTGCAGCGCATCGCACAAGCAAAAGCTGGTGCCATAAAGCGGATTGAGCAAAGAGCGCAGATTATCAGCCTGTGCATCAGCCGCGCCAACACGGTCGTAATTATTATATACCGGCGGCAGCTCAGCCCGATGCGGCGCGCCGTCTACCAGCCGCCCTTCTGACACACGCGTCGGGGTGATTTTCAAAAAATCCGCAATCGGGAAATAACCATAAAGCCGCTCGCCGATTTTAACGTCCGGCTGCTCAGACTTCACGACCTCAGCAAAGCCCCATACCGGCACCATGCCCCATTCAGTGGCTTCGCCATCTGTTTGACTGGGCGGGAAAAATTGCCAATAGCCGATTTGCTCGCCCACTGCGCCGTAAGTGACATTATTGGCAGTGAAAGCGAAGCGTTCGATTTTCACCAGAATTTCGCCGTCAGACAGCGCAAACGCGTCGGCTGTGTTGTTCACATCCACCAAACGCGATTTGGTGATATCGTTTTTATCGGTTTGAAACTCGGCCATATTCTTCTCCCTTTAGGCTTCTAATGAGGCCGCCAGCTCCATGAGTTTGCCGACAGCTTTGGGGGCATTGTCCCGCATACGCGTCAAAATTGCTATTTTTTCTTCGTCATCAGCATCCACACCATGCGTCAGCTTGGTGAAGCCATCGAGCCGATTGGCGCGCACCCATTGACGCAACTCTTTATCTTGCGACCAATTAAACTGGTTCATCATGGCAGCCAGCGTCATCGGCACAAAATCTTCAGCCGCATTGGGCAAAGGCACAACATTGCAAAGACGGTTTTTCTCATCTTCATCATCGTAATGCGTTTCGACATGGGCAATCATCGAGCCACTGAAAACCGGCATAAAACTTCTTACGGTTTGCGGCGTAATCACATCACCATCAAAGACTTTTTTCGGTGACATGCGCACCATTGTGCGCGCCAGACTGGCCGAACAATCAATATGCAAATGCGTCGGGCCGGTTTCCAGCGTGCCTTCTTCCATCTCGATACGATCGGTTTCCAGCGCCGTCACGCGGCCCATGCGGACAACATTCTTGATGCGCCGCAATTGCTCAAGCTCAGGCTGAGAGATGGTTGCCGCATGAAACATAGTCGGCCAAATGTTTTCATCAAACCGCACAACACAACCGGCCGCCTCAAGGCGGGCATACATATCGTCAATATCGCTGGCCTCAGCAATCGCCTCAAACTGATTGGCCTGATTGCCAAACACGTCGGCAAAAAACTCCATATCATTTTGCGCAAATTCGCGCGGCAGCATCCACGCATCGCGCGGCATAATCCAGCGAATGGCTTCCGCCGCTACGCCGTTTTGCAGCAACCATACACACGCATCCATGCCGGTTTTGCCCGAGCCGATAACCGTGTAGCCATCATAGCTTTGGCGCAGGCGCGGCAAGCCGTTAAGCGGCATGAAATTAACACCATCTGCAATGCTGAAGGCGGGTGTATGCTCGCTCGGCACATCGACTGTGAGGCGCGTGGCATCCACCAGCTTTTTATATTTCACGCGATATTCTTGTCCGCCGGTCAGCGAATGAAACACCCCGTCTTTTTTATAATCGCACATCGGGAAATAGCGCACGCGACCGGTTGGCAAAAATTGCTGCTGCATCACCGCATCATAATAAGCACTGACTTCCGGCCCTGAAGCCAAGTCAAACAGCCCTTTATTGAGACCGACTTTGTCTTTTTCAAATCGGCTCAACTCGCGCGACGGCACACCATAAAAAGATGAGGGCTGGTGCAACCGCACAAACGGGTAAGCAACATTCCAATGCCCGCCCGGTTGGGCGTGGCGGTCGACGATAATCATATCGGCGTCCGTTTCATCAACCAGCGTATCGACAAAGGCCATGCCCATCGCGCCGCTGCCGACGATTAAATAATCTGTCTCTAACTCAGTAACCATAATACCCACGCTCCATATCTACGCGCCCACCTTGCTGGTGATATAGAGTAAAAAAGCCGATTGTCAGGTGATATTATTAGCGTGACGCGGCGCGCTAGGCGATGCGGGTATGCACCGGCATTTGATATACCAGACCGCTTTGCGGTTCGTCTAAACCTGCCGAGTTGCAAATCAGCGTAAAGATTTTGTCAGCGTGTTTATGCTCAACCAAAACCGTCACAATGTCATTTTCAGACGCTGACCCGAACTCGCGAAAGGCGAATAAATCTTCGGTACGCCCGGCCTCGATATAACAACCAAGCACGCGCTTATCTTCTTTCAATTGGGCCAGCAAATGGTTGCCGTGGCCTTTATGCAAAAAGGCTCCGATTTCGGTAATCATTTTTTAGCCCCTTGTTTAGCGGGTACTTTTTTCGCTGCAGGCTTTCTGGCGGCGGGCTTTCTGGCGGCGGTTTTTTTAGCCGGTGCGGAAGCTTTTTGCACCTCGGCTAAAACCTCGTCAGGGATATAAGTAGCAATGCGGTCGAGATTATTCATGAACATGATACCCATACCCGGCTTATCCAACTCGCCCGCCAGATACATGGCTTCAAACACGCGGTCGGCTTGCTCTTCGGATACGATGACGCGGATCATTTCTTTTTGTTCATCAATCGTCACGCCCAGCAGGCCCATACGCTCGCGCACACCCGTGCCGCGCGCATAAGTAACTGTCGCCCCTTGTGCGCCAACATTTTGCGCCGCTTTGACCACCTTATCGGCCTGACTGGCCTGCACAATGCAGGTAATCATTTGCGCGTCTGTGAGATAAGTAATTTGTCTTCCGGCCATTTTAGCCTCCCTTAAGCAGCTTCGGCGGCGACTTGGCGCGCCTGCTTGAAACGAATGAATAATCCCATGCTGAGCACAGCAATAATCGGCCCGATAGAAGCCATCGACAAAATGCCGAAGCCTTCAACGGCGGAAACCGCATTGCCAAGCCCCAGCCCCATTGCCAACACCAATGGCACGGTCACCGGACCGGTGGTCACACCGGCACTGTCCCACGCCACATTGACGAATTCTTCGGTTGAGAAGAAGGTCAGCAAAAGCGCGAACAAATAAAGCGGGATGAGCAGCATGGCGAGGTCAATCTCAAACAAGATTTTCGCAATGCCCAGCGCAATGCCGAAAGCCACACCAAAAGCCACGGAGTACATCAGCATGGATTTACGGAACGCGCCATTGGTCAGCGTTTGCACGGTCAGACCCAGAGCGTTGAGCGCCGGTTCGGCCAAGGTTGCGCCAAAGCCTAAAAACCAAGCAAACAGAATGACCAGCGTTAAACCCAAGGCAGCAGTGTAAATCGGTGAAATTTCGCTGAGGTTAATTTCCATGAAGGCGGCCGGCAAAACCGCGCCGGTTTGCGCGCCAATAGCGCCCAGCCCGTAAGTCAGGCCAATATTGAAAACACACATGCCGACTATCGACAGCACCAAGCCATAGGCGGTGAATAATTTATTTGCCAGCCCTTCGCGCAAAACGACAAACAAGACAAACATCAAGAACAGCACCAACGGCGCAATGGCCCGCACGCCCAGCACAATTTCTTGCATGGGTGACTGCGCCCACATGCTGACAGGCACATCAGATGCGCCCGATTGCGCGGTTGCAGCCGCAATAACGATTTGCTCTGCGCTTACTTGCGAGGCGACGAATAAAGAAAGCCCAAGCACGGCAATAATCGGAAACAGCGAGGCCAATGTCACAACGCCGAAACCCGACAGCGAGTTATCGCCGCTTTTACCGGTTGAATTGGCAATACCGATACCCAGCGACAATACCAACGGCACTGTCACAGGCCCGGTTGTTACCGCGCCGCAATCCCACGCCAAGCCCAAAATAGCGCGCAAATCGGGGTTGGAATAAACCACTAAAGTCAGACCCAAAGTCGGCAGCACAGCGGCATAAATCATCGGCTTCAACGACCAGCCATAAACAAAGCGTAACGTGCCCAGCACCGCCGCCATGCCAACACCAGCGCCGACCAGCAGCACGAGAGGCATGGTCCAATTATTGAGGATTTCATAGAGATAAGGCGCCCGCGTGACATCCACTGATGCGCCAAAGGCTTGTAGCGCGCCAATCGCCGGTTCGGCAAATGTGACACCAACACCCAAAACGGCGATAATAATCAGCATTATCGGCATAGAAGCTTTGCGCGGCAGCTTATCGCCAATCAAAGTGCCGAACGGCATAAGCCCGACATTCAGCCCTTCCATAAACAAAGCGAGGCCAACAATCACCGCTGCCAGACCGCCGACGAGCAGCATGGCCGCCTCAACCGGCTGGCGCAGAATAATCAGTTGAAACAGCACCAAATAAACAGCCAATGGCACAACGGCGCGCATTTGTTCGAACACCCGCACACCCGAATAAGGCATGACCAGCGCCATAATCTGCTCAAAACCCAGTTTCAGAGGTTTTGGCTTCAGGGCATCAAGATTGTCGCCATCCGGCTTCGGTGTCAGCTTGTTATAGCTAATTTCCCGATGCTGAACGGCATTTGACCGCAAAATGGACGAATAACGCAACATGCTCGCTCCCGCACTTGGCTCTCACAAAGAGCTTTACCAAAAACGCTGCATTTTCAACAGCTTTGGCAAAACAATAAGTATATTCGCCGATTTAATCAATCTGCCACTCAATCAATTTGCCGCTCAATGGACAAACCCATTTTGGCAAAAAACTTGGCGTCTTGCTCAATAAATCCGGCAATGGACGGACGCGCAATGCACCGCTCATAATGCGCCCGCAATCCGGCAAATTTGTCAGCCGGCACGGCAAAACCGGCCATATTCATATTCATCAACTGAGAGGTAACGGCAATATCAGCAATTGAGAAATCACCGGCAAAGTAATCATTACCCGCCAATTGCGCGTCAAGATATGTCAGCACGCCCGCAGCCAGCTTCTCAAAGCCCTTATGCGCGGCTTCAAAATCCGGTGCTTTGCCGGAAAACGCATTGAACATGACGGGGCGAAACACGCCCAAGCCCAGTTGCGCCGCCATATCGGTATCGGAAACTTCTTCAATCCACAAGGCGCGACCGTAATTTGTCGCATCGGCAGGATAAAGTGCCGGTTGCGGTTGCAGTTTTTCGAAATAAGCCGAGATAGCCGAGCTGTCATTAATCGCAAAATCAGGATTGTCAGCATCCGGCAACAGCGCGGGAATGCGCTTAAACGGGTTGATACGCTCAAACCCTTCAGGCCAGCCAAGCGGGCCTGGGCTGGGGTCAAAATCATAATTTATGCCTTTTTCAGCGGCGACAATGCGCGCTTTGCGAACAAATGGCGACAGTGGGGCACCCAGTAATTGCATATCAAACTCCCTAAAAGATTTGCCGCAGTTTGGCGCAAGCCGTTTCACAAAACAAGCCGTCTTGTGGCTTGCCTCATCGCAACACAATGTTAGGGTTATGCATGGGCTGACACAATTCAGCCGGTTGAGATTAAACGTAGAGGGGGCACAAGTGGGCGTTATTTATCAGGCAAAATCCATCCGAACTATGGACCCGCATCAACCACACGCGACGCATATTGCGATACGCGATGGGCATATTCTGGCTGTCGGCACCAATGACGATATCGCCGATTGGCAAAAAGCTTGGGGGCCGCTGGAAGAAAACACTGATTTCGCCGCCCGCACTTTAATGCCCGGCTTTATTGAAGGCCACGCCCATATGATGGAGGGGCTGTTGTGGGATTATCACTATGTCGGTTATTACGACCGCGAAGGACCGGATGGCACGGTTTGGCCCGGCTTGAAATCCATTGATGCCGTGATTGACCGCCTCAGCGAAATTGAGAAAAACCGCGACGATAAATCTGCGCCGATTATCGGTTGGGGATTTGACCCAATTTATTTTGACGGACGGCGCATGTCTGCCGCCGACCTCGATAAAGTATCGACCGATTGTCCGGTAACCGTGCTGCATGCCTCGCTGCATATTCTCAACGCCAATAATTTCATTATGGATGCGGCTGATGTGAAGAACGCCGATAATAGCGAGTTCATTCGCCGCGATGAAAGCGGCAAGCCGACCGGCGAGTTTCTTGGCCAATTGGGCATGTATATGGCGATGCGCACCACAAATCTCGATTTGCTGGCGGCAGCCAGCGCGCCACAAACACTGATTACCTTCGCCAATGTGGCCCGCCAAACCGGCGTCACCACCTGCACGGATTTGGTCAATCCCATGCCCGAAGGCTCGGAAGTGCCAATGCGCGAAACGGTTGAGAAAGACAGCTTTCCGATGCGCTTGGTCGTTGCCTATCAGGGCAATAGTCGCGAACCGGCTGAAGGCGTGGCCCGCATGCAAGCCTTGCAAAAAGAGCAAACGGGTAAGCTGCGTTTCTCATTGGCGAAATTCGTCGCTGACGGCTCCATTCAAGGCTTTAGCGCGCGGTTAAAATGGCCGCATTATTTCAACGGCGCGCCGAACGGGCTTTGGTATATTGAGCCTGAACGGCTGGGTGAATATCTCACAGTCTTCACGCAAGCGGGCATTCAATGCCACATTCATACCAATGGTGATGAGTGCACGGAAGTTGCGCTCGACAAGATTGAGGCGGCATTGCGCGCGCATCCTTGGCCCGACCATCGCCATACTTTGCAGCATTGCCAAATGGCCACGCGGTCAGACTTTAAACGGATGAAGACACTCGGTGTCGGCGTTAATCTGTTTTCCAATCACTTATATTATTGGGGCGATGCGCATCGCGCCATCACCATGGGGCCGGAGCGTGCGGCGCGTCTCGATGATGCGGGCGGTTGTTTGGCCGAAGGTGTGCCGCTGGCTATTCATTCCGATGCACCGGTGACGGCACTGGCACCGCTTTTCACCGCGTGGTGTGCAGTCAATCGTCTGTCGTCCGAAGGTGTGACGCTGGGCAATGAAACACAAAAAATCTCGGTCGAAGATGCGCTTTATGCCATCACAATGGGCGCGGCGTATTCGTTAAAAATGGAAAGCGAAATCGGCTCGCTGGAAGTCGGCAAGCGCGCCGATATGGCGATATTGGCCGAAGACCCGATTGAGGTCGACGCAATGGCGCTAAAAGATATTTCCGTTATCGGCACAATGGTTGACGGCCATGTGCATCTCAATCACGGGCGCGATTAATGAGTGAAAAACTGCCGCTGACAATTATTTCCGGTTTTCTCGGCAGTGGCAAAACCAGCCTGCTCAATCATCTACTGAGCCATGCATCAGATGACGGGCAACACCGCACCATTGCCGCTTTGGTCAATGATTTTGGCGCGCTGAATATTGATGCGGAATTAATAGCGGCGCAAAACGGCAGTCAAATTCAACTGACCAATGGCTGCGTGTGCTGCTCTATCGGTGATGATTTAATGCAAGCCTTGGTGGGCATTATGCGCGCCGAAAATCGCCCCGACCATATTATCATCGAAGCAAGCGGTGTCGCCGAGCCGAGCCGCATTGCCGCTTATGCATCTGTTGACCCAGAGCTTCGCCTCGACGGTATCATCACGCTGGTTGATGCGACAGCACATCATTTGCACGGCGACGACCCGCATTTGGCGGATAATTATCATCGCCAAATTGAAGCGGCGCATATGCTGGTTATTTCAAAACCCGATTTGAGCGATGCCGACAATCTGGCGGCTTTGCAGACTGAGTTGGCGGCGGCGCGTCCCAACGTGCCGATTTTACAAGCCGTGCATGGTGCACTGCCAAGCGATGTGCTGTTGGG
Source organism: Alphaproteobacteria bacterium (assembly GCA_965657665.1). Taxonomy (GTDB): domain Bacteria; phylum Pseudomonadota; class Alphaproteobacteria; order RS24; family RS24; genus UBA8337. The sequence continues at coordinate 18,912 of CBFHPF010000018.1, forward strand.
CATTAAGGGCGATGCGCCATCTGCTGATTTGACACAGATAGAAGACGCGCATGGTTTGGAAAGTCGCGCGCTGCATGTGCATGGCGAAGTGGCGCGCGACACGGTGAGCGCCACGCTGAACAGTTTGCGCCCGCACCTCATACGTGCCAAAGCCGTGCTGCAAGACGACCGCAGCGCCTATGTGCTGCATTATGCCGGTGGGCGCATTGGCATTGAGCCGTTTGACGGCAACCCAAGCGGTCATTTGGTGATTATCGGTAAACCCGGCCTGCCGGATGCGGCACAGCTTCAAGCTCTTTTATCAAATGGCGGCGCATGATGATTTGGGATTTACCAACCCGCGTTTTCCATTGGAGCTTTGCGGCCAGCATTATCGGCGCATTTATATCCGGCGAGCGTGGCGCAATTGATGCGCATGAATATTTCGGCCTCGCGGCTTTGGGGCTTATTATCTTCCGATTGATCTGGGGATTTGTCGGCTATGAGACGGCGCGCTTTGCAAATTTCTTGCCCTCACCTGTCGCGGTTTTAGCTTATCTGAAACATATTATGGCACGGCAAAAAAACACGCCGACCGCCGGGCATAATCCGCTTGGCGCGCTGGCTGTCATCGCGCTCTTGCTGGTGATGGGTGTGATGTCGCTCACCGGTCTTTGGACCGGCGATGATGTGTTTTACGACGCGCCATTAACTGCCGCCGGAATTGCCCCCGAACTGGCCGGGCCAATGGCGGTATGGCATGAGCGGCTGCACTTTCTTGTGCCGCTTTTGGTCATTGTGCATGTGCTGGCCATTATCGCGCATCGGCTTTGGCTCGGTGAAAAACTGGTAAGCCGCATGATAA
>CBFHPF010000019.1:0-19267 GCA_965657665.1 Alphaproteobacteria bacterium
TAAACCAGCGCCAATGCCCAGGTGGCGGAATTGGTAGACGCGCTAGCTTCAGGTGCTAGTGTCCGTATGGACGTGGAAGTTCGAGTCTTCTCCTGGGCACCATTCCCCGAATTGTGAAAATCAAAAAATGCTGGCAACTGCGCGAAGCTCGCTTTGTGAAACGGGCAGACCACTGTTCATTTGCAGCGCTCACTTAACACGTTTACTGGCCCGCCGGTTGACTTTATGCCACCGCCAAGGCACATAGTCTGAACACGAAAGAGAGGCGACCCAATGGCCATTCATTTGCACAAAAACGACCTGCCTGACGGCTTAAGCTTTACCGGCGCGATTGCCGTTGATACGGAAACGCTGGGTTTGAAACCGGCCCGCGATCGCTTGTGTCTGGTGCAATTATCAGCCGGTGACGGGGAAGTGCATATTGTGCAATTCGCGCCGGAGAGCAGCGAAAACCAAGACCCCTATGATGCGCCCAATTTAAAAGCGGTTTTGGGTGACCGCCAATTGGTGAAAATTTTCCATTATGCGCGCTTTGATTTGGCGATTATCGCGCAATATCTCAATGTGCATGCCGCGCCGCTTTGGTGCACAAAAATTGCCTCTAAGCTGGTGCGCACTTACACAGACCGCCATGGGCTGAAAGATTTATGCCGCGAATTGCTGCAAGTCGATTTGTCAAAAGCACAACAAAGCTCTGATTGGGGGGCGCCTGATTTATCTGATGCGCAGCTTAATTATGCCGCGTCTGATGTGTTGCATTTGCATGCGCTGAAAGAGCGTTTGGAAACCATGCTCGACCGCGAAGGTCGCCGCCCAATGGCGGAAGCGTGTTTTGATTTCGTACTGGTGCGCTCGGCGATGGATTTGGCCGGTTGGGAAGATATTGATATTTTTGCCCATTAGGGCGATGCTTGGTTATGGACACCAGCCCACAAGCTTATTCAAAACGCGTTGCTTTGCTGAAAAAGCTTTTACCCGCGCTGGCCGTTACCGGCCTGCTGGCGCTGATACTCGCCGCCAATCCTGATATTTTGCGGCGCTTGGCACAAAATACGCCAACCGCCCTGAACGGCAATTTATCCATTCAATCACCGAAGTTTGAAGGCCGCATGGATAACGGCCAAAATTATGTGCTGCAAGCCAGCCTCGGGCAGCAAGGCGAAAACGGCAGTGTCATTTTACGCGATATGCAATTGCGCCTGACCGGCACAGAAAATGTGCTAACGGCTGAGGCCAAAGAGGGCATTATTATGCGCGGCAATAAAGCGGCGCGATTTATTGATAATGTTGTGATGCGTGATGCGAGCGGCAACCGGATGGAAACCGACTTGCTGGATTTCAACCGCATCAATGGCACATTGACGGCACCGGGCATAATTGAAATGACCGGCCCGACCGGCACGCTGACAGCCGGTGCCATGATGGCTGACAGCAAGGGCGGTTTTTATCGCTTTGACAAAATTGAAATGCGGCTAAGACGGCGCGCACCATGAGCCGGCTTAGCGTCCTTATGTTCACTTTAATGGTCGGCTTTTCAACGTCGGTTTCCGCGCAAGCCATTCGTTTCAAAACCGACGCTGATGCGCCGGTAGATATTGTCGCCGATAGTTTAGTTTGGCAGCAGCGAAACAATCAGGCTGATTTATCAGGCGGGGCGAGAGTGACCCAAGGCGCGCTCACCCTGTCGGCTGATTTTATGCAAATTTTCATGGGTGCAGACGGCACGGCGCAAAAACTTATGGCGCTGGGACAAGTGACGATTGATGACGGCGCACAAACCGCGCGCGCTATGCAGGCCGATTATGATTTACAAAACGATAAATTGCAGATGAGCGGGGACGTGCGCGTGACGCAAAAAGCGGATAATGCGCAATTAAGCGGCGCGATATTGCAGATTAATATGACTGATGGAAAAGCCAAATTAAGCGGTGGCAAAAATTCGCGCGCGCGCATTAAACTGGGCAACTAGGCAGATGCTGAAAAACCGTTTAGGCTCGCCGCAATGAGCAAAAACGCACAATCCATTAAGGCCGCTGCAGCCGATAACCAACAAGCCGAAAACGCTAAAATGCGCGGCGGCTTGGGCGCGGTTAATCTGTGCAAAAGCTATCGCGGCCGCACAGTCGTTAAAGATGTGTCTTTGCAATTTGACCGCCGCGAAGCCATTGGCCTGTTGGGACCAAACGGTGCCGGCAAAACAACAACTTTTTATATGATTACTGGTCTGGTGCGCCCCGATAGCGGGCAGATTTTACTGGATGGGCAAGATGTCTCGGCTTTGCCAATGTATCGCCGCGCCCGCATGGGCGTTGGCTATTTGCCGCAAGAGGCTTCCATTTTCCGGACGCTTTCTGTCGAAGCCAATATTATGTCCATTTTGGAAGTGGTCGAGCCTGATAAAGATGCGCGGCGCGACCGTTTGGAAAGCTTGCTCAAGGAATTCTCCGTCACCCATGTGCGCCAATCAGCGGGTGGCGCGTTGTCGGGTGGCGAGCGTCGGCGGGTCGAGATTGCCCGCGCCTTGGCCAGTGACCCCAGTTTTATTTTGCTCGATGAGCCTTTCGCCGGCATTGACCCGATTGCCATTAGCGATATTCGCGAATTGGTGGCTCAGTTAAAAGACCGCGGTTTAGGTGTGCTGATTACCGACCATAATGTGCGCGAGACTTTGGGCATTATCGACCGCGCCGTGATTATGTATGACGGCCATGTGCTGACCGAAGGCACGGCGGAACAAATCGTCGAAAATGATAGCGTGCGGGCGCATTATTTAGGCGATGATTTCAAGCTGTAAAACTGGACAGCTCTCTTCTTTTCAGGCACAATTTTTTTGCGGTTGAAACCGCAAGCAGGCGCGAGCCTGTTGTTCATCACCAGCGTCGTAGCTGTGTTTGGAACGCTCGTCTCCCCTGCCGCAATTCGGCCGCCAGCCCGTTTCTCGGGCTGCAGGAAGAATTTGGCAGAAAAGGAAGACAATCATGACCATTCATATTACTGGCAGACATATGGCAACCGGCAGCGCTTTGCAGCAGCACGTCGAAACACGTCTTAATGAGGCGGTCAGCAAATATTTCGACCGCGACGCTGATATTAATGTCACTTTCTCCAAACAAGGCCATCAGTTTGAGGCGGCGTGTGCGCTGCATCTCGATAGCGGTCTTTATTTGCACGCCACCGGCAATGATGGCGACGTCTATGCCAGTTTTGACCAGAGCGTTCATAAAATTGAGAAGCAATTGCGTCGCTATAATCGGCGCTTGAAAAGCCATTCCGACCAGAAGCGATTAAACGAAGCGCTTAGCCATGCGCCGGAGAAAGTTTTGCAACCGGAAACCGGTGAAGAAGCGCCGGAAGAATTCACTCCGGTTGTGATTGCCGAAAACGACAAGCCAGTGCCGCATTTAAGCGTGTCTGAAGCGGTGATGCAGTTGGAAGTCGGGGCGCATGATTTTGTGCTGTTCAAAACTCCGCGTGGGCTTTTAAACATGGTTTATCGCCGCGACGATAAAAACATAGGCTGGCTGGAATTAAGCAGCTGATTTGATATCGGCAAATTTTATCGGGAAGATTTGGTGGAGCCAGGCGGAATCGAACCGCCGACCTCTTGCATGCCATGCAAGCGCTCTCCCAACTGAGCTATGGCCCCCAAAGAGTGAGCGGAAGCTAATCGAAGACGCTTTGGCAATCAAGCCCAAAAAACGTTTGCGATAAAAAATCCACTTTTAGCGCGCCTTTGATGCATGCAGGCGCTGATGGCGATTAGTCATCGTCCTCATCGGCGTCGAAAATATCATCCTCGTCTTCATCTTCGAGCAAGGCTTCATCTTCGTCATCGTCATCAAGCAAGGCTTCATCCTCGGCAAATTTGCCAAGGGCTTCGTCTTCCTCGTCATCATCATCGTCATCATCTTCGTCAATGTCGTCTAACGAGATAGCGTCTTCGTCTTCTTCAAGCTCGTCTTCATCTTCCGCATCGGCCTCAACAGTCGGCTCAATCTCAGCAACTGGCTTATCGGGAATGGCGGCAGCCATCGGGTCAAAGCTGTGGTCGCATTTCGGACAAACAACAGGACTTTTATTCAAGTCATAAAATTTCGCTTCGCACGCAACACAGTTACGCTTGGTTCCCAGTTTCGGATCGACCACACTGAACTCCTTCGGCAAAGATTCGCTCGAAAATTTTCTGCCATGAAGCGCCCAAACTGTCAAAGGTTAAAGCAGAGAAATAATCCTTTGCCCAAAAGCGCAACTTGACGCGAAAACCCAAAAGCGCGACAAGACGGCATGACCGGTGAAACAGTTTCTACCGCCGCATTTCGCGCCCATAAGCCCGCTGCCCCATTGCGCGGCACAGTGCGCATGCCGGGCGATAAATCCATCTCCCATCGCGCTCTTATTTTGGCGGCTTGTGCGACCGGCGAAAGCACCATATCCGGTCTGCTGGAAGGGGCTGATGTTTTGGCAACGGCTGATGCCATGCGCGCGCTCGGGGCCAAAATCACCCGCCATAATGACGGCACAAATGATGAAGTTATTTATAAAGTAATCGGGGTTGGACCATCGGGCTTTCGAACACCCACCGCCCCGCTTGATTTCGGCAATGCCGGCACAGGCACGCGGCTGGTTATCGGACTGGTGGCCGGTGCAGCTATTGAAGCGCAGTTTATCGGTGATGCCTCTTTATCTTCGCGGCCCATGGGGCGGGTCATGCGACCGCTGGCACAAATGGGCGCGCAGTTTAGCGCTCAAGACGGCGACCGACTGCCGCTCACCGTGCATGCTAGCCAATTAATCGCGGCCGATATCACCCCCGAGATAGCCTCGGCGCAAGTCAAATCAGCCATTTTACTGGCTGGCCTGCATGTAAACGGCGACACAATTGTGCGCGAACCGCATTTGACCCGCGACCATAGCGAAAACATGCTGGCTCTATTTGGCGCGTCGATTGAGCGTTTTGAAGAAAATCAGTGCCATGTGGCCCGCCTCAGCGGTCCGGTGGATTTGAAAGCCACGCATATTGATGTGCCAGGCGACCCCAGTTCGGCAGCCTTTCCGATGATTGCCGCGCTGATGGTGCCGGGCTCTGATATTGTTTTGCAAAATATGATGCTCAACCGCCAGCGCGATGGGCTGGTGCGTGTGTTGCAGCAAATGGGCGCTGACATCAGCTTTGAGAACCCGCGCCAAGCCGCGGGCGAGCAAGTGGCTGATTTGCGCGTGCGCCATAGTCCACTGAAAGCCATATCTGTACCGGCGGATATCGCCCCCGATATGATTGATGAATATCCCGCATTGGCGATGGTTGCGGCTTGCGCCGAAGGCACGACGCATATGGCCGGTCTGGGCGAATTGCGCGTCAAAGAGAGCGATCGTCTGGCGGCCATTCATGACGGTCTGGCAGCCAATGGTGTGACGGTGGAAAGCGGCGATGATTGGCTCTCCATTAAAGGCGGTCAGTTGAAGGGGGGCGGTATCGTGGCGACCCATCACGACCATCGCATCGCTATGGCGTTTTTATGCCTTGGCTTGGCGGCTGAAAAGCCGATTGGCATTGACGATACGGCGATGATTAAAACCAGCTTTCCGAACTTCTTTGAGTTGATGGACACGCTGAATGCAGGCTTTCAAACAAGCGCCTCATGAGCTTTGCAAGTGAAGTTCTGCGCAATGCGTGAAGTGAGAAATTGAATTATGACGGCATATAATATTATCGCCATTGACGGACCGGCGGCTTCGGGCAAAGGCACATTGGCGCGCCAGCTGGCGGCGCATTTTAATTATGCTTATCTGGATACTGGCGCGCTGTATCGGGCCGTCGCGCTATGCGTTATCGAAAATGGCGCGGCACCCGAAGATGACGCAGCGGCGCTTTATGCGGCAGAAAATCTTGACACAAGCCGCTTTGAAGACGCAGCTTTCGCGGCCGCCTTGCGACAAGATGAAACCGGCAAAGCCGCCTCAATCATTGCTGCCAAACCGGCCGTGCGCGCCGCAATTTTACAAACCCAACGCAAGTTTGCCCAAACCCCGCCGGACGGCAAAGCCGGTGCCGTGTTGGATGGGCGCGATATCGGCACAGTGGTTTGCCCCGATGCAGCGGCCAAATTATTCATCACGGCGCGGGCTGATATTCGCGCGGCCAGGCGGCACAAGGAATTGGTTATCGACAATCCGTCGCTCAGTGTGCCGACTGTGCTGGCTGATATTGAAGCGCGCGATAAGCGCGACCGCGAGCGCACCACCGCGCCGTTTAAAAAAGCCGATGATGCGCACTTGCTAGATACCTCTGATTTGTCTATAGAAGAGGCGTTCAAGGCGGCTCTGACGCTGGTGGAAAAAGCCCGCGCCTGAAATCCAAACTGCCGGAACATTTAATCCAAATTTGCCCGTTTGCCGGAAGCCCGCAATGATGCGCGCTTTTTGCGTGGGAAGTCCGCCCGAAATTGGGAGTGGCACCAACAGGATACACATAACGTGTCTCAAACAAATGATGCGGGTCTGAACCCGTCAATTGATGATTTTGCAGCGCTTTTGGAAGAAAGCTTTTCCGCCGATGCCCCGCTTGAGGGAACTGTCGTCCGCGGTCGTGTTACCGCGATTGAAAATGACTTGGCGATTGTCGATGTCGGTTTGAAAACCGAAGGTCGCGTGCCGTTGAAAGAATTTTCCATGGCCGGTCAAGCCGCCGCCATCGCCGTTGGCGATGAAGTTGAAGTTTTCCTCGACCGCATTGAAAACGCCATGGGCGAAGCCGTACTGTCGCGTGACAAAGCGCGTCGTGAAGAAAGCTGGATTAAGCTGGAGAAAAACTTCGAAGCCGATGAGCGCGTCGAAGGCGTTATCTTCGGTCGTGTCAAAGGTGGCTTTACAGTCGATTTGAACGGCGCAACGGCTTTCTTGCCGGGCAGCCAAGTTGACATTCGTCCGGTGCGTGACATCACACCTTTGATGAACACACCGCAGCCTTTCCAAATTCTGAAAATGGACCGTCGTCGCGGCAATATTGTTGTTTCGCGTCGCGCCATTATGGAAGAAACCCGTGCCGAAGCGCGCAATGAAATCGTACAAAATCTGCTGGAAGGCCAGCAGGTTGAAGGCGTCGTCAAAAACATCACCGATTATGGTGCGTTTGTTGATTTGGGCGGTGTCGACGGCTTGTTGCACGTCACTGATATTGCATGGCGCCGTGTCAACCATCCGTCAGAAGTGCTGACAGTTGGCGAGACCGTGCGTGTGCAGGTGATTAAAATCAACGCCGAAACACAGCGCATTAGCCTTGGCATGAAACAATTGGAAACCGATCCGTGGGATGAAGCGGCGGCGAAATTCGCTATCGATTCACGCGTCACCGGTCGGGTTACAAACATCACTGATTACGGTGCGTTTGTTGAACTGGAAAACGGCATTGAAGGCCTCGTCCATGTCTCTGAAATGAGCTGGGTGAAGAAAAATGTGCATCCGGGCAAAATCGTTTCAACCAGCCAAGAAGTCGAAGTCATGGTGCTGGAAGTCGATGCCGAAAAGCGTCGTATCTCCCTTGGTCTGAAACAATGCATGGCCAACCCGTGGGCCGATTTCTCGTCGAAATTCCCGGCCGGCACAAAAGTCACCGGTGAGATTAAAAACATCACCGAGTTCGGCCTGTTTGTCGGCTTGGCTGATGAAATTGACGGCATGGTGCATATTTCTGATTTGGATTGGAATGCATCGGGCGATGAGGCTCTGGCTCAATTTGAAAAAGGCCAAGAAGTTGAAGCCGTGGTTCTGGAAGTTGACCAAGAAAAAGAGCGCGTCAGCCTCGGCATTAAACAGCTGGATGGTGACCCGTTTGAAAGCCTCGGCAGTCTGCGCCGCGGTGACACTGTGACGTGCGAAGTCACGGCGATTAATGATGGTGGTCTGGAAGTATCGGTTGGCGAAAGCGACGTTGCGGCGTTTATCCGTCGTTCAGATTTGTCACGCGACCGTGAAGACCAACGTCCTGAGCGTTTCCATGAGGGTGATAAGCTCGACGCCATGGTGACCAGCCTGGACAAGCGGGCGCGTCGCGTCGGTCTGTCTATCAAAGCGCTGGAAATTGCGGAAGAAAAAGAGGCCGTTGAACAATACGGTTCTTCAGATAGCGGCGCTTCACTCGGCGATATTTTGGGTGCTGCGCTGAAAGGCGACGAATAAAACAGCGCCTAACGTCTCGTCTCATTGACGAAGCCAATCAAAGCGGCCCGGTCGGCATATGTCGGTCGGGCCGTTTTTTTCAAGTCAAACAACAGCTTCCGCTTGACGCATGGGCGGCTGGGTGGCAGCTTAAGGCTCTAACAACGGGGTATACGATGATCAAATCGGAATTGATTATGCGTCTCGCGGAAAAGTTTCCGCATTTATATCAGCGCGACGTTGAACTTATCGTCAATCGCCTGTTTGATGAAATTGGTGACGCAATGGGGCGCGATGATCGCGTTGAGCTGCGTGGCTTTGGCACTTTTTCGGTCAAACATCGTGATGCCCGTATCGGTCGCAATCCGCGCACCGGCGAAAGCGTTGCCGTTGCCAAAAAACAAGCCCCGTTTTTTAAAACCGGTAAAGACCTGCGCGACCGGATGAACAATAAAGACGGCTGAAGGCTGTGTCCGCTCTGCTCGTAAAATTACTGGCGCGGGTCGGTTTCTTTGCTGTGCTTGCCATCATTTTGCCGCTGGCAGTGCAAAATCGTCAAAGCGTTGATATTTACCTCAACCCATTTTCATTGCTCGACACGCCAGAACCGGCGCTGCGTCTTCCGCTATTTCTTGCGCTTTTGCTCGCCCTCGGCATAGGGCTTTTATTGGGCTATGGGCTGGGCCGTTTGACCGGCCATAAAGCCGGACGCAAATCCAGTCATAAAACAAACCACAAAAAAGCCACGGATAATGCGCAAAAAGCCGCTGATATGATGGCCCGCATGCCACAAGCGGGCGCGGCAAAAAATCAGCCGAGCCGTGCGCAATCCATGCTACAAACCGGCTCAAAGCAGGCTGGGGATGAAAAGCCGTCAGGCGCCCAAGCGGCCCGCGAAGCGCTCGCAATTTTAAAAAATGGCGAGAGCTAAAATAAATAGCTGAGAGTTGAGCGAATGAACAATAATCCGATATTTTGCGCCATTGATACGCCCGATATGGCGCGCGCAGAAAACCTGGCCCAGCAATTGAGCGGTGCGGTTGGCGGATTGAAAATCGGCATGGAATTTTTTTACGCGCATGGTGCGCAGGGCTATAAAACTCTGGCAGCTTTCGACCAACCGATTTTCCTCGATTTGAAACTGCACGATATTCCCAACACGGTTGCCGCCGCCATTCATGCGCTCGCACCTTTGCAACCGGCTTTGTTGAACGTGCATGCCGCCGGCGGCGCAGCCATGATGCGCGCGGCTGCCAATGCCGCTGCACAGGCCGAAGATAAAGGACTGACCGCGCCGCTCATGCTGGCTGTCACGGTTTTGACCAGCCTGTCAGAAAGCGATTTGCATGCCATTGGCGTGAGCGGCAGCCCACGCGAACAAGTCGTGCGCTTGGCTGCTTTGGCCCGCGATAACGGCATGGATGGTGTTGTTTGTTCAGCCCATGAGATTGACGCTTTGCGCGCCGAAATGGGGCCGGATTTTAAATTAATCGTGCCGGGCATTCGCCCCGCAGGCAGCGCAACGCATGACCAAAAGCGCGTCATGACCCCGCAAGATGCCCAAGCCGCCGGTGCTGATATTTTGGTTATTGGCCGTGCCATTACTGAAGCCGACGACCCGCAAGCCGCCGCGCGCGCCATTTGCGACGAGCTTCGCTGATATGGCCGCCAAGATAAAAATTTGTGGTGTCACCAAGCCGGCGCATATTGAGGCGCTCAACGATAATGGCGTTGAACTGGTCGGATTTAATTTTTTCAAGCCGTCTTCGCGCTATGTCACCCAAGAAGTAGCGGCCGGTCTGGCGGCGCGCTGCCATCCGGCAATGGAGCGCGTTGCGCTATTGGTTGACCCAAATGATGATGAGGTTGATGAGGCGTTAGCCGCCGTCAGCCCGCATCGTTTGCAATTGCATGGTGAAGAAAGCCCGGCCCGTGTCGCCGAAATTAAAGCGCGCAGTCATTGTGCCATCATCAAAGCCTTGCCGATTGCCAATGCCGCGGATTTGGCAAAGGCACGCGATTATCATGCAGCCGACTGGTTTTTATTCGACGCCAAGCCGCCCTCAGAAGATGCCGCCTTGCCGGGCGGCAATGGCACGGCGTTTGACTGGACCTTATTGGCGGCTTATGACGAGAGCCGACCCTATTTATTGGCCGGTGGGCTTGATGCAGAAAATGTCGCAAAGGCACTGGCCGTCACACGGGCACCTATGGTTGATATCGCATCGGGCGTTGAGAGCGCACCGGGCGAAAAAGACCGCACCATGATTGAGCAATTTGTACGCCGCGTAAGAGAGACAGGATAGTTACATGCAAGACGGGCAAAATTCATTTCGCACCGGACCTGATGAGAAAGGTCGCTTTGGCCTGTATGGCGGACGCTTTGTCGCTGAAACGCTGATGCCACTTATTCTCGATTTGGAGCAAGCCTATGAAACGGCTAAGCAAGACAGCGCTTTTGCCGCCGAGCTGGAAGATTTGCAGACACATTATGTCGGTCGCCCCAGCCCGCTTTATTTTGCCGAGCGCCTGACCGAGCATTATGGCGGCGCAAAAATTTATCTAAAGCGCGATGAGTTAAACCATACCGGCAGCCATAAAATCAATAATTGCCTCGGGCAAATTTTACTGGCCAAGCGCATGGGCAAAACCCGCATCATCGCCGAAACCGGGGCCGGTCAACACGGTGTTGCCGTGGCAACTGTGGCGGCGCGTTTTGGTTTGCCGTGCACGGTGTTTATGGGCGCAACCGATATTGAGCGCCAAAAACCCAATGTGTTTCGGATGAAATTATTGGGCGCAGATATTCGCCCCGTCACCTCCGGTGCCGGCACGCTGAAAGACGCAATGAATGAAGCGTTGCGCGACTGGGTAACCAATGTCGAAGACACGTTTTACATTATCGGCACTGTCGCCGGTCCACATCCCTATCCGGCTATGGTGCGTGATTTTCAGTCAATTATCGGCCGCGAAACCAAACAACAAATGCAAGAGCGCGAAGGCCGCCTGCCCGATACGCTAATCGCTTGTATTGGCGGCGGCTCAAACGCCATGGGGCTGTTTCATCCGTTTTTGGATGATAAGGAAGTTGATATTATCGGTGTTGAAGCAGGCGGGCACGGGCTGGATACGCCGGACCATGCGGCCTCTTTGGCGGGTGGTGAACCGGGTGTTCTGCACGGCAATCGCACTTATTTGCTGCAAGATGACGACGGCCAAATCATTGAGGGCCATTCCATTTCTGCCGGTCTCGATTATCCGGGCATTGGCCCCGAGCACGCGTTTTTGCGCGATAGCGGGCGGGTTAATTATGTCTCAGCCACCGATAAAGAAGCGCTGGAAGCGTTTCAGCTTATCACCCGTCTGGAAGGCATTATTCCAGCTTTGGAGCCAAGCCATGCGCTGGCCCATGTCAGCAAAATTGCGCCTGCATTGCCGCACGACCATTTATTGGTGATGAATATGTGCGGGCGCGGCGATAAAGATGTGTTCGCTGTCGCCGAACATTTGAATGTGGAGCTGTAAATGACCCGCATTGAGACTTGTTTTGAAAGCCTGCGCGCCAACAATCGCAAAGCCTTTGTTGCTTTTATTACCGCCGGTGACCCCGATATTGCCGTTTCCGAGGAGATTATGAACGGTCTTCCGGCTGCCGGTGCCGATATTATCGAACTGGGTATGCCGTTTACTGACCCGATGGCTGATGGCCCGTCCATTCAAGCCGCCTCGCAGCGCGCGCTGAAAGTCGGCCAAACCCTGCGCGGCACATTGGAAATGGTGCGCCGGTTTCGCGCGCATGATGACACAACGCCAATTGTGCTGATGGGGTATTACAATCCGATTTATATTTACGGTGTCGATAAATTTATCACGGACGCGAAAGAAGCCGGAATTGACGGGCTGATTATTGTCGATTTGCCGCCTGAAGAAGATGATGAATTGTGCTTGCCCGCATTGGAAGCCGGTTTGAACTTCATCCGCCTTGCGACACCGACGACTGATGATAAAAGACTGCCGGATGTTTTGGCCAATACGTCAGGCTTTGTTTATTACGTCTCTATCACCGGCATTACCGGTTCAGCCGCGCCACAACAACAAGCGGTCGCTGATAATGTGGCGCGTATTAAACGCCACACAGACCTGCCGGTTTGCATCGGCTTTGGCATTCGCACCGCCGAACAAGCCGCCGCCATGAGCGCGATTGGTGACGGTGCCGTGGTCGGCTCAGCTTTGGTCGATATTATTTCCGAGCATATTGGCGATGATGGGCAAGTAAAAGCAAGATGCGCCGAAGCGGTTCTGGCGCTTGCTTCGACACTGGCTGAGGGTGTAAACAGAGTATAGCTGTAAAATTGCAGTCGCCTGCAAAAGGAGGCCGTCATGAATTGGATTAAAAATTTCGTCCGCCCGCGCTTTCCCAGCGTGTTTCGTGACCGCGACGACACGCCCGATAATCTTTGGGAAGCGTGCAAAAAATGCGGTGAGATGATTTTCCACCGCGATTTGGAGAGCTTGCAAAAAGTTTGCCCGGGCTGTGACCATCATATGCGAATCGGTGCCAAAGAGCGTTTTGACGGCCTATTTGACGATGCCAGCTATGAAATGGTTGATGTGCCGGATGTGCCGCATGACCCGTTGAAATTTAAAGATCAGAAAAAATATGCTGAGCGGCTGAAAGAAGCGCGCGTCAAAACTGGCGATAAAGACGCCGTCAAAGTGGCCAAAGGCACAATTGGCGGGCGCACCAGCGTTATTGCTGTGCAAGATTTCGCCTTTATGGGCGGCTCTTTGGGCATGGCTGCCGGTGAGGCCGTGGTAACTGCCGGTCAATTGGCGTTAGAAAATGACGCGCCGCTTATCATGGTGGCCGCAGCCGGTGGCGCACGCATGCAGGAAGGCATCCTCTCGCTGATGCAAATGCCGCGCACTACCGTGATTGTGCAACAATTACGCCAGCGCGGCCTGCCTTATATTGTGCTGCTGACAGACCCGACAACCGGCGGTGTTACCGCTTCTTACGGCATGTTGGGCGATGTGCATATTGCTGAGCCGGGCGCACTTATCGGCTTTGCCGGTCCGCGGGTGATTGAAGATACGATTAAAGAGAAACTGCCCGAGGGTTTTCAGCGCGCCGAATATTTGCTGGAGCATGGCATGGTCGATATGGTGGTGCATCGCCATAAAATGGCCGAGACCTTGGCGCGACTGCTTGATTTGCTGATGGGCGGTAAAGCCCCGCAAGCTGCTGAATAATTTGACCACAGCCCAATCCGACCATTTGCTTGAACAGCTTTTGGCGCTACATCCGCGCCTGATAGACTTGTCGCTCGACCGCATGTGGCGGCTTTTGGCCGCGCTCGACCATCCGCAAGATAAATGCCCGCCGATTATTCATATTGCCGGCACAAACGGCAAAGGCTCAACCGCCGCCATGTTGCGCGCTATGTTGGAGGCCGATGGCAAAAAAGTGCATGCCTATCACTCGCCGCATTTGGTGCGCTTTCATGAGCGGATTTTGCTGGGCGGGGCGGTCATATCAGAAGCGCATTTGGCCGACGTGTTGGCGCGGGTCGAAGCGGCCAATCAGGGTGAACCGATTACGTTTTTTGAAGTCACCACAGCAGCCGCTTTTCTGGCATTTTCTGAGCATAAAGCCGATTATCTCATTCTCGAAGTCGGGCTTGGCGGTCGCCTTGATGCAACCAATGTCATCACCCCGAAACGCGCTGCCATCACGCCCATCAGCTTCGACCATCAAGATTTTCTCGGCGATACGCTGTTATCCATTGCGGAAGAAAAAGCCGGTATTTTAAAGCTCGGCGTGCCCGCCATTATGGCCCGCCAGACCGAAGAGGTGCGCGATTTCATCACAAATCTCGCTGCCAAAAAGGGCGCGCCCTTGGCTGTGGCGGGGCAAGATTTCTCTGCCCATGAAGAAAACGGTCGGTTGGTTTTCCAACATGATGACGGCCTGCTCGACTTGCCGCGTCCGGCGCTTATCGGCGCGCATCAGATTGACAATGCGGCGACGGCGATTGCACTGGCGCTCAGTCTTGGCGTCTCGGTCGAGGCGATTAGTGTGGGGCTGGAAACAGTGCGCTGGCCGGCGCGTTTAACACGGCTAAAGCGCGGCCCGCTTGTCGACGGTGTGAAACAGCGCTTACCGCAAGCCAGCCTATGGTTGGATGGCGGGCATAATGAGGCGGCGGCGCGCGCCCTCAGCACTTGGATGAATGAGGGGATGAATGAAAAGATGAATGCGGGGATGAATGAGGGGATTAGCGAAGCAGATGAAAATACGCCACGCCACATCATCCTCGCCATGTTGTCGAGCAAATCGCAAGCCGCTTATATGAAAGCCTTAGCGCCGACACGCGCCCATATTCATGCCGTGCCAATTGACGGCAACGAAGCCGCCCTACCGCCCGACAAACTGGTCGAAGCCGCGCAACAAGCGGGGTTGACCGCCACGGCGCATGATACAATAGAAAACGCGCTGGCCTCTATTGAAGAGACCAACGCGTTTATTCTTATCGCCGGTTCGCTGTATTTAGCGGGTAATGTTTTGCGCGATAACGCTTAGCGCGAGCTTACAGCGTTTCGTCAATCCATTCTTTAATCTGGCTTTTGGGCGCGGCACCGACTTTAGTGGCTGCCGCTGCACCGTCTTGGAAAATCATCATGGTCGGAATAGAGCGTACACCATAGCTGGTCGGCGCTTCCGGATTTTCGTCAATATTGATTTTAATGATGGATAATTTACCATCATATTCAGCAGCCAGCTCATCAAGCGCGGGGGCGATTTGCTTGCATGGACCACACCATTCGGCCCAAAAATCGACCAATACGGGGTGCGAAGCGTTAATCACTTCTTGTTCAAATTCGGCATCAGTTATGTGAGAAACGGCCATGTTAAGCTCCTTTGACGTTTGACTTAATGTAGGTGCTGCAGACGTGATTCTCAACCCGTCTCAATGAAGTGACAGGGATTACGGCAATTGTTTCTCGCCCGACATAATCGCCGCCAGCGCAATATCCAGTTCGTGCGCCGCCAATCGGTCAATGCGCCCTGTTTGTGTCCAGACCAACAAGCAATGCACCGGCTTGTCGGCATAAAGCTGCTGCACGAGGGCGCGATAGGCCGCCATTTGCAACACATAGCGATTTTGCGGCGAAGAAGGCGGCTGGCCGGTTTTAAAATCAACCAATTGAATATCGTTTCCGCGCACCACCATGCGGTCAATTTGCCCCGACAAAGCGAGCTTTTGCCCGTCATCCATTGGCAACACACCGGCCAGCGGCACTTCTGCCAAAGCGTGCGGGGCAAATAAATCAGCCAATTCAGCGTCTTGCATAACAGCCAAAGCCTCATCAATCATCGCTTGGCGATCTTGCGTCGATAATGCC
Source organism: Alphaproteobacteria bacterium (assembly GCA_965657665.1). Lineage (GTDB taxonomy): Bacteria > Pseudomonadota > Alphaproteobacteria > RS24 > RS24 > UBA8337. The sequence continues at coordinate 15,562 of CBFHPF010000019.1, forward strand.
AATGCGGATGCCCCAGCTTGAGCCGCCGCCATGCGCGCCAGATAATCATCCGCCGCTTGCGCACGCTGCGCTTCCGGCACATGCGGCAAGCTTTCCAATAATTTATGCATAATCGTGCCGCGCTGCGCCGCCCGCTTTAGCGCTTCTTCTTGCGCCGGACTTTCAGCCAATGCCAATTGCGGCGGCGTGTCATGCATTAAAGAAGACGGCGAAAACAGCTTGTCACCATAATAACGCGGCTTGTCTGTCTTGGCCGGAGGGCGGGTTAACCAAGCGGACGGTGCTTCAATAACCACATTTTGGGCCGCATCACTTTCTTCATCAGGGCGCGGTAAAGCCACTTCGCCCCCTGCCAGAATTTCAGATGCATGCCCATTACCGGCATTTTCGAGCGCCGCATCAATCATTTGATACCAGCTACCTGCCGCCGGTTGCCCGTCGCGCTTACCCAACCAGCCACCAATATAAAGCCTGTCGCGCGCGCGTGTGAGGGCAACATATAAAAGCCGCCTTTCTTCTTGCGCCGCCAGCTTATTTTGCCGCTCAATTTGCGCCGCACTATACGGGTCGCGCAATATTTTTGCCGCCCGCCATAACGGCAAATCCTGCTCGTTAAACTGCAAGCGGTCGACAGCGCCGCCCTGCTTCACCGGCGCGCGACATGTATCAGGCAAAAATACAATCGGCGCTTCCAAACCTTTCGCCCCATGCACTGTCATAATGCGCACCGCCGCGCCGCGCCCTTCCATATCGCGCTTAATTTCTTGCTGGCCTTGGCGCAACCAATGCACAAAGCCTTGCGCGCTGGCCGCGTGGCGCGCCTCATAAACCAGTGCGAGGCGCAATAATTCATTTATCGGGTCGTCAATTTCCGGGCCCAATCGGCTATGCAATAATTTATGCGCCCCTTGAGCGGCCAAAAATTGCGCCAATAATTCATAAACCGGCAGGCGATGAATATGGCGGCGCAACCATGAAAGCCGTGCGAAAGCTGATTGATACGCGCTGTCATTTCTATGTGCGTCTTCCGCGTTTTCAGCTTTTAACGCGCTCCATAAATCGGCTTGGCGGCCATGCGCCAGGGCGAATAGCTGCTCTTCCGATAATCCGCCCAAAGGACTGCGCAACACAATCGCCAGCGCCATATCATCCAGCGGATTAAGCGCCACATCCAATGCCGCCAAAATATCCATCACGGCGATTTGGTCGAGCAGTACCATGCGGTCCGCACCCGCCACCGCAATGGCGCGACGTTTCAAAGCCCGGGTCATATCTTCGACAAAACCGTCGCGCTTTCGTACCAAGATAAGAATATCACCGGCTGTCACATTTTGTTTTTCATCCGCCAGCAAAGCGGCAATTTTATCCGCCATGCGCGCCGCCAATGCCGCCCGCCCATCGACGGCAGCTTGCATATCGGGCACATCCCAAAGCGCGATATCGCTGTCATCGCCCACTGATTTTTCCGGCGTCCATAATTCAACATGACCAACCGCATCGGCGCGAAACGCCGTGTGATGCATTGGCTGACCATCCGCCGTCACACCGGCGCAGTTTTCTTCCGTCGCGAAAACATAATCAACCAATTGAAGAATTTGCGGGGCTGACCGGCGCGATTGTTGCAATGGCACATAATAAAAATCGCCGCCAAAACGGCCTACTGAGTGCTCAAAATGGCTTCTTTGGGCGGCAAATTCAGTAGGGTCTGCCCCTTGGAAAGAAAAAATAGACTGCTTTTCATCGCCAACGGCAAACAATGTGCGCAAGCCATCATGCGCCGTCTCATCATTGAAAAACTCATCAGCCAAAGCCCGAATAACCCGCCATTGCGCCGGGCTAGTATCTTGTGCCTCATCGACCAAAATATGCTCCAAGCCGCGGTCGATTTTAAACAACACCCATTGGGCAGCTTGCGCTCCGGCCAGCAAATGATTGGTGGCGGAAATTAAATCATCATAATCAAGCACGGCGCGGCGGCGTTTTTCCGCCTCATAAGCGCGTAGCAATTGCGCGGCAAATACATAGACGGCTTGCGTCATTTCATAAGTGGTGAGCGCTTTTATCCGCGCCGATAAAGCCAGCACGGCAGCACCAAATTCGGCCATTATTTCTGCCGCTTGCGGGTCCGCCTCAATGCGCCCTTTGGTGATTAAACGTGCGCGCGGCGCACCCTCATCTGTTAAAAACACACCGCTTACCGCCGCCCACGCGGCGGCCATGTTTTCTTGCCCCAATAAGGCGAACCATTGTTGCAAGCCGTCGGCGCGGTCATTGTCTTGCTTGCCGCCTTGGCGCAGCCAATCAACCAATTTGGGACTAATGGCGGCATAATCGGTCGCCAATTGACTGACCAACCAGTCTTTTGCAGTCGTTGAAGTATGAGCGTCAGAAACGGTTTCATCCAAGTTTAGATGCGTCGACAAAGCCGCAAGGCGCGGTTGATAATCACCGCCGAGATGCGTGCGACGATTAATGATTAAACGCCCCAACGATAATAAATCCGTTTCGTTTAAGGCCCGCGTCAACAGCGCCATGGATGCCGATAGAAAAGGCACATCCAAATCACGGGGCGTATCATCATCCGCGCTTTTTTGTGAATGAAGCATAATCGCCGAGATAATCGCTGCTTGCATATCCGCCGCGTCTTGCTCATCCAGCAATTCAAATTGCGGCGACAATCCCGCTTCCAGCGGAAATCGTTTCAACAGGCTTTCGCAAAAAGCGTGAATGGTTTGCACCCGCAACCCGCCCGGCGTTTCCAAAGCGCGGGCAAACAGCGCACGCGCGCGCGCCAAATTTTGACCATCGGTCAAAGCCGCATCATCGCCCAAACGTCCAATAATCGCGGCGCGCAATTCATCATCGGGTTTGAGCGCCCATTGCCCCAGCAAGTCGAATAAACGCTCTTGCATTTCAGCCGCCGCCGCGCGGGTATATGTCAGGCATAAAAGTTTTTCCGGTGCCACACCGTCCAGCATCAAACGCACCAAGCGCGATACCAAAATATAGGTTTTGCCCGAACCGGCATTCGCCCCCACCCAAGCCGAGGCACGCGGCTCTATCGCGTGTTGCGCGTTATAGGAAGACGGCTCAACCATCATCGCCCTCGCCATCGCTGCGCCATTCTTTCAGCCGTGCCAAATGGTCGAAAGCCGGGTCTTGCATGCCCTGTTTTCTTTCGCGCAAATGCACATGATAAGAGCGCGTTTCTTGCCGATAACCGGCAATGAGACGCTCAACCATATACAGCACGCCGCCGGTCAGCTCATTATCGCACTCAATTTCCACAGCCTTTCCGGCCGGTTGGCGACCAGTTAAATGCACATAGCTGAGACGGCGTGTTGGCGCGCCTTCACCAATTTTTTCGAAACCGCCATATTGTAAAATCGCCGCCTCCAAAGTCAGTTGTGGTGCCAAATGCTGGCGCACTGCTTTTTGGCTGGGCATGGCGCCGGTTTTATAATCAATAATGTCGAACTGGCCATCCTGCAGTCGGTCAATGCGGTCAGCTTTGGCGGTAATGCTAAAAGGCACGCCATCCATCGGCAGTTCCAGCCGCCCGCTTACTTCGACAAAACTATCGCGCAAATCAGCCCGTCGCGCCGCCTCAAACCCTTCCAGCCATTCGCCCATAGCCGCCAGCCGCGCCTGCCAATAGGCCAAAATGCTATCGCTGCCCGAGCGATTTTTTTGCAACTCAGCCGCC
>CBFHPF010000020.1:0-19198 GCA_965657665.1 Alphaproteobacteria bacterium
GCCAGGACACCGCCGTCCACGTTTCTCTTTCAATATCTACCATGTCAAACAGCTGCCGTTGAATTCAGTCAAAAGACTTTCATCTCAAGCCCTCGCGAAGCGAAAAAAACACCCTTGGTCAAAATGACCAATGTGAGTTTCCAACCTCTGTGAGGATCAGTATTGATTCCATAACCGCGAGACTTAATCAAGTGCTTCCAGATATTCAGGAAACCGGTGTTTGGCCAGCGGGGTTACTGATTAACCCGCGCCAGAGCTAGACGGGGTATAGGGAAAGCAATGGGGGCTGTCAAAGGCTTTTTTAAAAAAAATTCACATTTCAGGCGTTTTTTTCTAAATCACTGGTTTTAGTGGTGTTTTTGGCACGCCAACCCCCATATCTGGTGGCCGCGATTCATGAAACTGAAATATAAAATCGTGCGATTCCTCCGAACTTGACAAAATATAGCGGCGCACGCCATTTTCGCGGGCATGACAGAGAGCCAAATCATCGCCAACGAGACGGCGGAAAAAATTGTGCAAAACGCTGACGCAACGTCGCCGATTGCCCGCTACGCCTCTCCGGCTGAACGATTGATTGCGCAAAAAAGGCGTAAACGCGCGCGGCTCAGATTTTCCTCCACCGTCATTATTATGCTGGCGCTTACCGCATGGATAAGCAGCGATATGTTGATGCCGCCCATCAGTCCGGCCAATTTAAGCGCTCGCCCGGCCCCATCTGACCCAACCATGGCCGCGCAATGGCGCTCTTTACCGCCCATGCAGCGCGACCATGTAACGGTTGAACTGGCTTCCGGCGACACAGTCGGCGGATTAATGGCGCAAGCTGATATTAATGCCATTGAAGCCGACGCCGCGCTGGACGCTTTGCGCGGCGAATTTGATGTGCGCCGCCTTAAGCCGGGGCAAAAAATACGCCTCTATCGGGAATGGCCAAGTGGGCAAGACAAAACAACTGCGCCGGGCCGTTTTGCCGGTCTTGATTTCATCCCGCAGCCGCGCCAGCAAGTCATTGTGCGGCGCGTCGGGCATTTGCAATTTGATGCCATCACCAAAGACCGCCCTTTGAGCGAACGGTTTTTTCTGGCTGATGCGCTGATTACCTCATCGGTTTATGAAGCCGCTCGCAGTGGCGGCATGGCCCCCAATCGGGTGGTTGATTTGATACGGCTGTTTTCCTTTACCATTGATTTTCAGCGCGATATTCGCGAAGGCGACCGCTTGGAAGTTTTGTTTTCGCGCCGCTTTGATGAAAACAATCAACTGGCCGAAGAAGGCGACATTGTTTTTGCCGCGCTGACCAATCGCGGCGAGCGTTATGCCTATTGGCGCATGGACCAGCAAGACGGCTCAGTTAGCTATTTTGATGCCGAAGGCCAAAGCGTGCAGCGTCTGTTAATGCGGACGCCGGTTGACGGCGCGCGCTTGTCATCACGTTTCGGCATGCGTCGCCATCCGATTTTGGGTTATACGCGTCTGCATCGCGGGCTTGATTTTGCCGCACCACGCGGCACACCTATTTATGCCGCCGGCAATGGCACGATTACGCGCATTGGGCGCTACGGCAATAGCGGCAAGATGATAAAAATTCGTCATAAAAACGGCTATGAAACCGCCTATGCGCATATGAACGGTTTTGCTCGCGGCCTGAAAAAAGGCAGTCGTGTCAAACAAGGACAAATTATCGGCTTTGTCGGCAGCACCGGTTTGGCGACCGGTCCGCATTTGCATTATGAAGTGCTGCATTACAAAAAGCCGGTCAATCCGCGCGAATTGGATGTGCCGTCTCAACGACAATTAGACGAAGGTGGCCAGCTGGAATTGGCGGCGACAAAATCAGTGATTGCTGAGAAAATCAGTGCCTTGGCAGCCAATGATAATTCACTTCGGTCGCTGCCACGCCGCCGGTTGGAACTGCGCAAGCCCTAAAACAAAAAACAAAACCCGCCGCAAGCGACGGGTTTCATTTGCACGCCAATTTTTGATAATTAGTCAGTAACCATGACCTCAGCTTCGCCTTCACTTGGCGCTTCAGCTACAACCTCAGCGACCACTTCAGCCGCTGCTTTGTCCGCTGCTTCAGTTTTCTCTACGCTGGCCTCAGCGGCTGATGCGGAGGTTGCACCATCAGCATCGCCATTGCGCTTCTTGCGCAAAGGGCCGCGACGGCGTGACGGCTTAGCCGGTTTTTCATCGCCGCCCTCTTCACCATTTTCACGCACCAGCACCAAAGGCTCGGCCGCACCATTTTCATCTGCCTCACCAGAAGCATCCCCAGTTGAGGCATCACCATTGACGGCTTCTTTATCGTTTTCTTTATCAGCCTCGCCGGGCGCCGGTTGGAAGCTCAACATAATGCGATAATAATGTTCCGCATGTTGCTGATAATTTTCTGCCATCACGCGGTCACCTGACGACATGGCATCGCGCGCCAGCGCCTGATATTTTTCAAAAACCTGACTGGCATTGCCACGGACGCGCACATCCGGACCATTACTGTCATAGCTGCGATTAACGGGATTTTGTTGGCGACGGCCACGGCCGCGAGAGCGTTTCATGATGCTATCAATACCATATTATCTAGCCCGATTTTTCGGGCGTTCTTTGACCGCGCCGGTGAGCTGTTATGCGCCCAACCTAAGCTGTCAAAATCCAAAGGAGAAGTCCGAAGCTATGCTCAACGCGTCACTGCCTCAAAGACAAGCGAAACCTAGCCGCTTGCGCGATGCATTGCAAACCCGTTTTTCATTTTTTTTGCCCCAGCACAATACGGTCGCGACGCGCCAAATCTTGCAGCACGTCGCATTGCACAAATCCGTGTGCCTGCATCATCTGTTTTACGGCCGCACCTTGGGTATAGCCGATCTCAAAAATCAACCAGCCTTGGCTGGCCAATAATGATGGCGCATCGGCCAAAATAATATGATAGGGCGCAAGCCCATCTGTCCCGCCATGCAATGCGAGCGACGGGTCATAGCGCGCAACCTCAGGTGCCAGTTCACTCATTTCTTGCGTGCTGATGTAAGGCGGATTGGCAATAATCATGTCGGCGGGAAATAATGATGGCGCGGTTTCTGTCACATCTTGCAACCAATCACCGCAGTGAAACTTCGCCCGCGCCGCCAATCCAAGACGCGCTGCATTGGCCTCAGCCACCGCAAGAGCGCGAGGGCTGATATCAATACCCAGACCCTGAGCCTGCGCGCGTTCAGCCAGCAAGCTCAGCAAAAGACACCCCGAGCCGGTGCCCAAATCGACCAACCGACCGGCGAAGTTGTCGGGCAAGCGCGCCAGCGCGGCCTCGATTAATATTTCACTATCCGGGCGCGGGTCGAGCACATCATCACTGACAATAAATTCGCGGCCCCAAAAATCGCGCCGCCCCAAAATTTTTGACACTGGTCGCCGCGCTATTCTTTGGTCAATAAAATCGGCTAGCCGCGCAGCCTCGTCTGCCTTTAGCGGGCGTTCGGGCTGGCGAGCCATTTGCGTTTCATCCAAGCCGGTCGCAGCGCCAATCAGCAGCCGCGCATCAAGCGCCGGTGTATCAATACCGGCTTCCCGAAGGCGTGCCGTCACGCGGCGCTGTGTGTCACTAAGTGTTTGGTGCGCGGCCAATGCTTATGCTTCGTCAACCGCCGCCAAGCGTTGCGTCTGGTCTTCACGAATTAATTCTTCGACCATTTCGTCCAACCCGTCACCGGCAATAATTTTTTCCAGCTTGTGCAATGTTAAATTAATCCGGTGGTCAGTAACCCGCCCTTGCGGAAAATTATATGTGCGAATGCGCTCTGAACGATCGCCCGAGCCGACTTGGCTTTTACGATTAGCAGCACGCTCATTATCGGCACGCTCGCGTTCGGCCTCAAAAAGACGCGCACGCAAAACCTGCATCGCCTTGGCACGGTTTTTGTGTTGCGATTTTTCATCTTGCTGCGACACAGTAATGCCGGTCGGTAAATGGATAATGCGCACCGCGCTATCCGTTGTGTTAACCGACTGACCGCCCGGACCGGAGGCGCGAAACACATCAACGCGCAAATCTTTCTCATCGATTTTGATATCAACTTCTTCCGGCTCGGGCAAAACAGCAACCGTCGCCGCCGAGGTGTGAATGCGCCCACCGCTTTCGGTTTCCGGCACACGCTGCACACGGTGCACGCCGCTTTCATATTTCAATCGCGCAAAAACACCTTTGCCGCGAATGGCCGTAACAATCTCTTTATAGCCGCCGACCTCGCCCTCTGACTGGCTGATAATCTCCGACTTCCAGCCCTGCAAATCGGCATAGCGCGCATACATACGAAACAGGCTACCGGCAAACAAAGCCGCCTCATCGCCACCCGTGCCGGCCCGCACTTCGACAATCACGTTTAATTCATCAGCCGCATCTTTCGGCAGCAAAAGAATTTCCAAATCGCTTTCCATTTGCGGCAGTTTTTCGGCCAGCTCTTCCAGTTCAACACCGGCCAGCTCGGCCATCTCCGCATCATCGCCTTCGCTCAAAGCTTGCAAATCATCGCGCTCAGCCAAGGCTTCACGATAAGCGCGCACGGCTTTGGCAATCGGGTCAAGCTCGGCAAACTCTTTCGATAATTCGACGAAACGCTCAGGCGGCAATTCGCCATTCATTTCTTCGCTTAACGCATCAGCGCGCGCCAAAATGGCGTCCAAACGTTCGACCGGCAACATGGGCTAATTTCCTTTTGCGGTAAGTTTTTGCGCTGCCATTTCGGCCGCTTTATTTTCCACCAGCGTCACTAAATGGTCGACCATTTCATCATGCGGTTTTTTATGGTCCGGCACACCGGCCAGATAAACCATACCGGCATCACTGCCGCCGCCGGTAAATCCGATATCAGTTTCGCGCGCCTCGCCCGGCCCGTTGACCACGCAGCCAATTATCGACAGTGTGATCGGCTCGGCAATATGCGCCAATCTTTCCTCAAGCTGGCTAACGGTTTCAATGACATTGAAACCTTGGCGCGCGCAAGACGGGCACGAAATAATCGTCACACCGCGATGGCGCAGCCCCAAACTTTTCAGCATTTCAAAGCCGACTTTAATCTCATCAACCGGGTCAGATGATAGCGACACGCGAATTGTATCGCCAATGCCTGACCATAAAAGATTGCCCAAACCAATAGATGATTTCACGGTACCGGACAGTAAACCACCGGCTTCGGTAATGCCGATATGCAGCGGGCAGTCGACCGCTTCAGCCAATTGCTGATAGGCCGCGACCGACATGAAAACATCGGACGCTTTGACACTGATTTTATAATCACGAAAGCCGTGCTCTTCCAACAGGCCAACATGATAAAGCGCGCTGTCGACCATCGCCTCAGGGCATGGCTCGCCATATTGGTCGAGCAAATGTTTTTCCAATGAACCGGCATTGACCCCGATACGCATCGAGCAGCCATGCGCCCGCGCCGCGGCAACCACATCGGCGACGCGTTTCGCATCGCCAATATTGCCCGGATTAATGCGCAAGCACGCCGCGCCTGCTTCAGCCGCCTCAATGGCGCGCTGATAATGAAAATGAATATCGGCGACAATCGGCACATCCACTGCGTCCACAATTTCGCGCAAAGCAGCGGTTGAGGCTTCATCGGGACAAGAGACACGGACGATATCGGCACCGGCCTCTTCAAGCTGTCTGATTTGTCCAATCGTAGCTTGCGCATCAGATGTCAGCGTATTGGTCATGGACTGCACGGCAATTGGTGCATCCCCGCCGACCGGCACATTGCCGACCATGACTTGTCGCGACTTGCGTCGTTCAATATGTCGCCACGGACGCAACATCATCGCCCCCTAAGGCTGCAGAGCCAAAATGGCATCGCGATTGATTTCTCGTGCTGTCAAAATTTGCCCGCGACGGCCAACCGTGCCAACGGCTTCTCCGTCAACCACATATTCCAGAGCACCGGCATCACGGGTCGCCAGTGTGTACGGCGATAAGGCCTCCAACTCAAAGCTCTCATCATCGCGAATAATGCTGGAGAACAAAACCTTGCCCTCAGTGTTTTCAATGCGCATCCAGGTGCGCCGATTGGCACGAATTTCAATTTTGCGCTCAGCTGCCGGTTTGATTTCGGCAATGGCGTTAACCTCCACAACCGGGTCGCTCGCCAACGGGTCGGCTTCCGGCAAAACAGCTTGCGTATCATTTGCCGCTGCGGTGGCCTTCGCTATGGCGCGCGCCTCAGCTTGAGCTTGTTGGGATTGTTGGAATTGTGTCGGCGCCGGTGCCTGCTCGGCCTGTTTTTGAGGTATCGCATTTTGCTTGGGCGGAGAACTGGGTCGCGCAGCCGGTGTCGGCGCGGCCACGTCGCTCTGGTCGCTCTGCGTACTGGTTTCGCTTTGATTTACAACTTGTGCCACTTGCGGTGCATCCTCGCGCGCGCCGCCGGCAATCAACCACATTAAATAGACAACAAATACCGCGCCCAAAACAACGGCGATTTTAACGGCGTTTGACGTCGCTTCAATCTGCACTTGCGGGTCGTAACCCGCCTCTTCCAAATGCGGCAAAGTGGTCGCCGCCTTATAGCGGTCGATAAGTTCAGCCGCATTTAAATCCAAATGCGTCGCATAGGTGCGGATGAAGCCAATGGCATAAACACTGCCCGGCAAGCGCTCGAAATCTTCATCTTCCAAGGCTTGCAAATGGTCGGAACGAATGCGCAAAATGGCCGCTACATCGTCAACGCTGGCGCCTGACGCTTCGCGCGCGGCGCGCAATAGCTGACCGATTTCAGCTTGCTCAATTTGTGTGTCGCTATCTGACATCCACTTATCCTTAAATCAGAGCCCGTTTTTTATCACAACTTAACGCCGTGTGCATCAGCGATTTGACGTGCTGACGCCCGCATGTCACCGGGCGCGGTATCCAGCATTTGACGAATGGCTTGCGCCAATTTCTCACCATGCGCCGAACGTACCATGCGCTTGACCGGTCCGATGGCGGCTGACGGCAAAGAAAACTTTTTATAGCCAAGCCCCAAAAGCGCCATCGCCTCCAAAGGTCGCCCACCCAATTCGCCACATATCGACACCGGCACATTATGCGCTGCACATTGGGCCTGCACATGCGCCAGCAAACGCAAAGCGGGCAATGACAGAAAATCATAGCGATTGCCGGTCTGCGGATTGCCACGATCAGCGGCAAAAAAGAATTGCATCAAATCATTCGTGCCGACTGACAGAAAATCCAATTCGGGCAATAATTGATCCAATTGCCAAACCAGCGCCGGCACTTCCAGCATTGCACCCAATTCAATCTTTTCAGGCACTTGATGGCCAAAAGATATCAGCCTGTCGCGCTCGGCAAATAACAAAGCCTTGCTGGCGCGAAACTCATCAATCGTCGTAATGAGCGGGAACATAAGCGATAATTTGCGCCCACCGGCAGCCCGCAATAAAGCGCGCATTTGTACTTTCACCAATGCCGGACGGTCAAGCACCATGCGTGTGGCGCGCCAGCCCATCGCCGGGTTTTCTTCCGGCGCGAGACGCATGAAAGGCAAAACTTTGTCGCCGCCAACATCAATTGTCCGAAACACCACATCGCGCGAACCGACACTATCCATGACACGGCGATAAAACGCTTCTTGCTCATTTTGGCGCGGCATGGTGGCACCGACCATGAACTGCAACTCGGTACGAAACAGACCGATATTTTCCGCCCCGCTATCGGCAAGGTTTTCAACATCCACCATCAAGCCGGCATTTTTATCCAATTGCACGGCCAAACCGTCTTTGGTGATGGCCGGCAAATGTTTGATACGCGCATAACGCTGCTGGCGGCGGGCCTGCAAACGCAGCCGATTTTTATAAGCATCAATAATATCCGATGGCGGATTGAGATGCGTTTCATGCGCATCAACATCGACAATAATCTCTTGCCCTTCGCGCGCTTCATTTACTATGCCGCGCACATCACCCAGCATCGGAATGTTTAGCGCGCGCGCAACAATCGCCACATGCGCGCCCAACGCGCTGTCTTCCAAAACCAGCCCGCGCAATTTACTGCGGTCATAATCCAGCAGCTCCGCCGGGCCCATGGTTCTGGCTAACAAAATAGCATCGCGCGGCAGTTTATCTTCCGAAGCCAATTCAGCCCGGCCGGTCAAAATGCGCAGCAGCCGATTGGACAAGTCTTCAAAATCGTGCAGCCGCTCGCGCAAATAGGCATCGCGCTGCCCACCAAGCCGCGCCCGCATGCCATTATTAACACGCTCCACCGCCGCCTCAGCCGTCAGGCCGGTGCGAATGGCCGCTTGAATACGGCGCAGCCAACCGCGGTCATTGGCAAACATACGATAGGCTTCCAGCACCGCCATATGCTCGCCATCATGGCTGACATCGTCATTGCTCAGCATATCATCGACATTGCGCCGCAATTTATAAACCGCCGCCGCCAATCGATTGCTTTCTTCTTCAGGGTCATCACTGATGAGCCGCGTCACCTCAACGCGCGGCTCGTGCAACACCACATGCCCGATAGCCAAGCCTTCGGTTAGCCCACGCCCGACAAAACTTTGCGGGCGGTCCGTCGGGCCGCTTTCGCTATCGGCCTCGGCTTCGGCGGCCAACATTTCCGACAACACCATCGCTACGGTTTGCAGGGCTTCGACTTCTTCATTGAGAAAAATGCGCTGGGTAATGTTCTGCACCACCAAAACGCCAACCACATCGCCACCGCGCAGCACCGGTACACCAACAAAACTTTTATACGGGTCTTCGCCGGTTTCAGGGCGATAAGCAAATCGGGGGTGAGACGGCGCATCGGCCAAATTAAGCGGCCGTTTATGCTGGCCAATATCGCCAACCAAACCTTCGCCGATATGCAGCACGGTTTTATGCACCGCTTCCTTATTCAGGCCTTCCGTTGCGCTTAACTCGAGCACATTGCGACCGCGCCGCAAATATACCGAACACACCGCCGTGTTCATACTGGCGGCAATCAAATCGACAATATTATCTAGCCTGTGCTGCAGGTCGCCGCCATCAGCCATGACCTGGCGCAGTCGGCGCAATAATATGCGCGGTCCTTCCAGTGACAAAGGCATAGCGGCGTCTTCTCTCCGGCTGCCTTAGCCGGCAGCCTCATCGTCCAGGCCGTAAGCGGCATGTAAGGCGCGCACGGCTAGTTCCACATAATCGGCATCAATCAATACCGATACTTTAATTTCCGAGGTCGAAATGACGTGAATATTAATGCCTTTATCGGCCAGCACTTGAAACATTTTCTGTGCCACACCGGCATGCGAACGCATACCCACCCCGACAATTGATATTTTTGCCATATCAGGGTCGGCTTGCAAATCGGCAAATGTCAATTCGCCGGTGTTTTGTTTGACCACATCCAGCGCACGCGCCAGCTCATCTTGCGACACGGTAAACGTCACATCAGTTGTGCTGCCATCGGTCGACATGTTTTGCACAATCATATCAACATTAATTGAGGCATCGGCCAGCGGGCCAAAAATTTGCGCCGCAATGCCCGGCTTGTCTTGCACTTGGCGCAAAATAACCTTGGCTTCATTTTTCGCATAAGCGATACCGCTGACGATTTCTTGTTCCATAATCTCATCCTCATCGCAAATCAGCGTGCCGACAATACCAGTTTCCGGTTGCGCCATATCCGGCGCATCAAAACTGGAGCGTACTTGCAAGCGCACATTATGCGCCATAGCCAGTTCAACCGAACGGGTCTGCAACACTTTGGCACCCAATGACGCCATTTCCAACATTTCTTCGTAAGAAACGCGGTCCATTTTTTTGGCCGCCGGCACCATGCGCGGGTCAGTCGTATAAACGCCGTCCACATCAGTATAAATATCACACCTGTCCGCCTTAAGTGCGGCCGCCATCGCTACCGCACTGGTATCTGAGCCGCCGCGCCCCAAAGTAGTAATGCGCCCATGCGCTGATACACCTTGGAAACCGGCAATCACCGCCACACGGCGTTCAGCGAACTGAGCTTCAATCGCGGCTGCGTCAATATTTTGCATCCGTGCCGCGCCATGCACATCAGAAGTTTCAATAGCGATTTGCCAACCGAGCCAGCTACGCGCCGACACGCCCATATCTTGCAACGCCATTGCCAACAGGCCGACACTTACTTGTTCACCGGCGGAGACGACGACATCATATTCGCGCGCATCATGCAGCTTGGCGACATCGCGGGTCAGGCCGACCAAACGATTGGTTTCGCCCGACATGGCCGAGACGACCACCGCCACCTCATGACCGGCATCGACCTCGCGTTTGACATGCGCCGCCACATTGCGGATGCGCGTTACATCCCCAACCGATGTGCCACCGAATTTCATGACTATGCGTGCCATTTTCGCTTCTAATCCGTCTCTCTCTTTTGGCGGCGGTTTTCTTTCGCCTCAATCGCGCCTATATAGGGCGTAAGAAGCGCTGTGCATAGGAAAAACTCATATGACTGAAACGGCAAAAACGACGACCTCAGATGCGGGCCGGGTGACCATTGACCCCGAAGAAGTGGCGAAATTTACCGCCATGGCGGCGGATTGGTGGAATCCGAACGGTCAGTTCAAACCTTTGCATAAGTTTAATCCGGTGCGGTTGGCTTATATTCGCGACCGCTTGTGCAAACAATTTGACCGCGACCCGCATAGCGAGAAACCACTGGCCGGTTTGCGCTTGCTGGATATTGGTTGTGGCGGCGGCCTATTGTCTGAGCCAATGGCGCGCTTGGGCGCAGATATGGTCGGCGCTGATGCGGCAGAGGCCAATATCAAAACCGCCTCGCTGCATGCTGAAGCGCAAGGTCTGAAAATTGATTATCGCGCCATCACCGCCGAGCAGTTAAACGCCGATGGCGAAAAATTTGATGCCATCCTCAATATGGAAGTCATCGAACATGTCGCCGACCCGCAAGCCTTCATGACAGCGTGTGCGGGCATGGTGAAGCCGGACGGCATTATGTTTTTGGCAACCCTCAATCGCACGGCGAAATCTTTTGCGCTGGCCATTGTCGGGGCAGAATATGTTTTGCGTTGGTTGCCGCGCGGCACGCATGATTGGCACAAATTTATCACGCCGCAAGAATTGGAAATTATGGCCGCCAAAGCCGGTATGGATACAGTGACCTCAACCGGTGTGAGCTTTAATCCGCTAACCGATAAATGGCGTCAAACCGGCGATATGAGTGTCAATTATATGGCGGTTGTTGCGCCTGCGGCTTAAATTGCGCCCGCGGCTTAAGTTGAGCCCGCGGCTTAGATTGAGCCTGCGGGTGTTGATATTTAATCATCCGCCATATCCCCGTTTGGCAGCCGAAACCGCCGTCCATGACTGAGCGCGGGCAATTGCGCCCGGGCGCGCGCCACCCGCGTCAGGTCAATATCGGCCATGATAAACGCGTCATCTGCTTCTGCCTCAGCAATCACCGCGCCCCAAGGGTCGACAATCAGACTATGACCATAAGTCTCGCGCCCGTTTTCATGCGCGCCAACTTGCGCCGGCGCAAAAATATAAGCCCCTGTCTCAATGGCGCGCGCGCGCAATAATATGTGCCAATGCGCTTCACCGGTCGGCACGGTAAAAGCGGATGGCACAGATATCAGCTGTGCCCCCGCCTCAGCCAGTCGCCGATATAAAGCGGGAAAGCGCACATCATAACAAATGCTCAAACCAAGCTTGAGCTTATCATCGCCGATTGCCATGTCGGCCAGCACCGCCGCGTCACCGGCTTGATAGCTGGCGCTTTCGGCGTGGGTTTCGCCGCTTTCAAGCATCACATCAAACATATGAATTTTGTCATAGCGCGCCACCACCTCGCCGGTCGGTGCCAGCAAAAGCGAGCGATTAACCGCTTTGGTCGACGCCTCATCTGCCTTTAAGACTTCGGCTTCTAAAACCTCGGCCTGTAAAACCATTGAACCGATGAGCAGATAAATCTGCAAATCTTGCGCGAGGGTTTGAAGGCGACGCAAATCATCACTGGCGGCCTCCCCCTCAAGGCGCGCCTGCATGGCTTTGCGCCCGCGTTCCATAAACACGCATGTTTCGGGCAAAGCGACAAATTGTGCACCCGCCGCCACCGCGGCACGCACCCGCGTTTCAATTTGCGCCAAATTAACAGACGGGTCGCACGCCGTGGTCATCTGAATACAAGCCAGTTTTATCATGCCTTAAGATATAACCACTTGTGACGGCATCACAACCCGCGCCACTGTCAACACATTCACCTCAGCCGCACCGGCGCGCAACAATGTTTTGGTCACCGCCTCAACAGTTGCGCCTGTGGTCAGCACATCATCGACCAACACCAAGCGGCGGCCTTTTATCAGCGGGCGCATTTTATCGGGCACGGCAAACGCACCGGCCAAATTGCGCTTACGACCGGCACGGGTGAGGCCAACTTGCTGGCGCGTCGGGCGCACTCGCGACACCGCCTGCCACAAAACCTCATTGCCGGTTTGCGCCGACACAGCACGGCATAATTCTACCGCTTGGTTGAACCGCCGCCACACCAAGCGTCGCCCGTGCAATGGCACCGGCACCAAAAGCGCATTGGCGGTTAAAACATCTTTTCCTGCCGCCACCATAAAGCCCGCCAAAAATGCCGCCAGTTCAGGGCGGTCGCCAAATTTCAGCTTCTTCACCAAAGCCGCTGCGCTGCCGCGATAGAGAAAAGCCGCCCGCGCCATTTTATAGGGCGGTGGATTAAGCCGCATGGGGAGGCTTATCGTATCGACACCCAAATCGACCGACAAAGGCACGCCGCTAATGCGACACACCGGCGCGGTGATAAATTCCAACTGCCCCCAACATTCGGCGCATAGCCCGTCATCCGCCGCCAAAACAGCCGTGCATATCGGGCAGGCGGGCGGCACCAATGCATCGGCGATTTTTCTGATAGGCAGGCTTAGCGATAAACCGCGCCATTTTGTTTTTATTATTGCGCTCATAAGTGCCATATTGCGCCAAATGAGCAAACAAGTCCCGCAAATATTTGACCGAAAAGCCTTGCGCCGCAATCGCACTCGTGCGGCTGCCGGTTTGGCTGAGTATGATTTTTTGCTGCGCCGCGCCGCCGATGATATTGCCGACCGGCTGATGGTTCAAAACCGCAATTTTGAGACGGTTTTATGCACCGGTGCTTCGGGCGGATATTTGCGCGATGAACTGGCGCAACGCGGTCTGTTGGGCACAAAAATCACCCGCCTGATTGAAGCCGATATCACCCCCGCCATGCTGCGCGGTGACGGCCTGGTTTTGGATGAAGAGCATTTGCCGATAAAACCGCATTGTCTGGACGCGCTGATTTCATTTTGGGGCTTGCATCAAACCAATGACTTACCGGGCGCGCTTGTGCAAATGCGTCAGGCATTAAAACCCGATGGCGTGTTTCTCGCCGCCCTGCCCGGCAATGAAAATCTGCGCGCGCTGAGCACGGCGTTTATTGAAAGCCAAAGCCAATTGACCGGCGGCGTGCGCCCGCATATGCACCCGTGTGCCGATTTGCGCGACCTTGCCGGATTGCTGCAACGCGCCGGATTTAATCTGCCCGTTGCCGATAGCGATGTAGTGAACGTGCGCTATGGCGACCCGTTGCGTTTACTGCGCGATTTACGCGGCATGGGCGAAAGCAATATTTTGACCGCGCGCGCCAAATGCGCCATGCGCCGCGATGTGCTGGTCGACACGCTGGCGCGCTTTGCCGCTTCCAGCCAAAAAGACAGCAAAACTGAAGCGCAATTTGAAATTTGTTATCTGGCCGGATTTGCGCCATCGCAAAACACCGGAGACGCGCCGAAATATGAACCCGGCCAGCCAATTACCCGTTTTGATGAAACGCCGATTACCGGCAAAAAATAATATTTCAGCGACCGCGTTAAAGCGCATCGCGCAAGGCGGCAATCAAAGGCTTATCAGCTTCCGGCATTGCCAGCTCGTATAAATCGCGCGGTCGCTTCCAAGCCGTATTTTGCCCTTCGCGCGGGCTCATATGTCCCGCCCATTTGCGGCACACATAAAGTGGCATCAGCAAATGAAAATCATCATAAGCATGGCTGGCAAAACTGAGCGGTGCCAAACACGCTGCCGTCACGTCAATCGACAGCTCTTCTTTTAACTCGCGTATCAATGCCGCTTCAGGAGTTTCGTTTGGCTCTATTTTGCCACCCGGAAATTCCCAAAGACCGGCCATTGATTTACCGGCCGGACGCTGAGCCACCAGAACCCGTCCGTCTGTATCAACCAGCGCGCAAGCAACAACGAGCAACATATTAGCTGCGGTAATCGGCATTGATGGAGATATAGCCATGCGTCAAATCACTGGCCCAAATGCGCGCCTTGCCGCTTTGCGCACCTTTTTTGACACCAACATTCACCGCAATATGCACATGGCGTTGTTTCATATGTTTGGCGACCGGCTTTTCATCGAAACCGGCAACCGCACGACCTTTGCGCGCCACTTGCACACCGCCAATATTAATCGATAATTCATCGCGCTCTGCCGCCTCGCCCGATTTACCGATAGCCATAACAATGCGCCCCCAATTGGCGTCCTCACCGGCAATGGCGGTTTTGACCAATGGCGAGTTGCCGATAGCCAATGCGATAGTGCGCGCTGCCGCATCATTTTGCGCACCCGCAACCTCAATCGTCATCAGCTTGGAAACACCTTCGCCATCACCGGCCAATTGCACGGCAAGGTCTTGCATCACATCTGATAGTGCATCGCGCAAACCCTTGAGGCGTTTATCATTGGCTGAGCGCAACGGCGCACCGGTCATTTTTTGAGCGCCCGTGGCAAACAATAAACATGTATCGGAGGTTGAGGTGTCGCTATCAACCGTCACGCAATTAAAGCTCGCCTCATTGGCGGCGCGCAAAAGCTTTTGCAATATGCCTGCCGGCAGGGCCGCATCGGTGACGATAAAAGACAACATGGTCGCCATGTCAGGCGCAATCATACCGGAGCCTTTGGCAATCGCATTTATCGTAATCATCTGATTGCCAAACTTGGCTTTGCGCGTGGCGAGCTTGGGAAATGTATCGGTGGTCATAATGGCGCGCGCTGCCGCCATCCAATCCGCCGTGCCGTGTTCGCCTTTTTCCAACGCCGACAAAATAGGCTTGGGGTCGAGGTCTTCACCAATGACACCGGTTGAGGCGACAAACACATCTTGCGCCACGCAGCCGGTGAGTGCGCCAACACCTTTAGCTGTTGCCAGTGCGGCCTTGGCACCGGCTTTGCCGGTAAACGCATTGGCATTGCCCGCATTAACAATCAGTGCGCGCGCCGCGCCGCCCGCCAAATGGGCGCGCGATAAATCGACCGCTGCTGACGGCATTTTCGAGCGGGTGAATACACCGGCGACTTTTGTGCCGCTCGGGAATTGCATCATCAGCACATCATCGCGCCCGCGATAACGCGAGCCACTGGCGCGAACCGAGAGGCGCACGCCCTCTATCGGCGGCAGAACAGCCAATTTTTTCGGTGCAAAAGGCGATAGCGGTAGGGCGTCAGCCATGGCTCATCCTTTATTTATAAACGGCAACCTGTCGGCCGACTATTCAGTAAGCGGGGCAACCGAGACGAAATTAACTTCGGCATCGTCGCGCATTTTTGAATAAATCTCACGTCGCGCCTCGCCAATGAGCACTTGATAAATCTGCCCTTCGACCTGTTCTAATGACGGCACAGGCTTGGTGCGCACATCTTCAACCTTGATGACATGCCAGCCGAATTGGGTTTTCACCGGCGCGGAAATTTTGCCTTTTTTCAATTTAAAGGCGGCATCGGCGAATGGCTTGACCATGGCATCGCGCCCGAAGTAACCCAAATCGCCACCACTGGCACCACTAGGGCCTTTCGATTTTTCTTTCGCCAATTGAGCAAAATCTGCGCCGTTTTTCAAAGAAATGACAATCGCTTCAGCGACCTCTTCGCTATCGACCAAAATATGGCGCGCCCGCACTTCTTTGGGTTTTGGCCCGCCAACTATATTCTTTTTATAATAAGCCGCGACCTCATCATCGCCGACCATGGCCTGAAGTTTTTTACCTATAAACACATCCTGCATAGCTTTACGGTCCAAAAAAGCTTTGCGCCGGATAACTTCCGGATCTTTTTCCAGCCCTTCTTTCTTGGCCATTTCAGCCGCCAAAATACGATCGACCATATAACCGACCAATGTTTCAAAGCGTTGCTGCTCAGGCAATTGACCGACCAGCCCCATCAACTCGTCTTCAGCCATTGCAATATCATCATAAGTAATGGCGATATCATTAACGGTTGCCACTGTGCCTCTTGGCAAATTGGCATCATTGCCGTCTTGTGCCTGTGCCGGACTTATCCCTGCCGAGGCGCTGACGGCCAGCATAACACCGCCCAGTAAAGCGAACTTAAAATGCCGCAAGCCATATGAAGCATATGACAAGACGGTTGCTTGGCGCGGGTCTTTTGACATTTGGCTGCTGATGCACGCAGTTTTCATTTTGATGTCCTCAATTACATTTTCTGGCGACATATTGGCGGCAGGACGATGACAAAACAAGCTCTTTTGCACGCTGCAGGACGCGCAGCAATTGACAGCGACGGGTCACGTGCTTACATCAGCAATAGAGTGACGCGCGCGCATTTCTTATTTATTACCGCGCCGGATTTTTTGGGGGTCTTCATGCTCGGTCTTTCTTCGCTGGCGCGCCGCGTTTTCGGCTCGGTCAATGACCGCAAATTGCGTAAATATGCAAGCCGCGTTGAGGCCATTAATGCATTGGAAGCTGAATTTGCAGCGCTTGATGATGCCGCACTGGAAGCCAAAACCGGTGCGTTTCGTGCCCGCTTCCAAGCCGGTGAAACGCTGGATGATTTATTGGAAGAAGCTTTCGCCGCCGTGCGCGAAGCCGCCAAAAGAGCCCTCGGTCAACGCCATTATGACGTGCAGCTTATCGGCGGCATGGTGCTGAATGACGGTGCTATTTCGGAAATGAAAACCGGCGAAGGTAAAACGCTGGTTGCCACTTTGCCGTGCTATTTGAACGCCCTTTCCGGTGCGCCGGTGCATGTGGTGACAGTTAATGATTACCTCGCGCAACGCGACGCCGGTTGGATGAGCCAAGTGCATGAAAAGCTGGGCCTCAGCGTTGGGTGCATTGTTAATGATATGGATGATGAAGCGCGCCAAGCCGCTTACGCCGCCGACATTACTTATGCCACCAATAATGAACTGGGCTTTGATTATCTGCGCGACAATATGAAATATGCGCTCGATGAAATGGCGCAGCGCGGTCATGGCTTTGCCATTGTCGATGAGGTCGACAGTATTTTAATCGATGAGGCGCGCACGCCGCTTATCATTTCCGGCCCGTTGGAAGATAAATCCGACCTTTATGTCAGTGTTGACAAACTTGTGCCGTCGCTTGGCGAAGAAGATTTCGAGCTGGATGAAAAATCGCGCCAAGTCAATTTGAGCGAAGCCGGTAATGAGCATATGGAAAACTTGCTGAAGCAAGCCGGTATGCTGGAAGAAGACGCGTCGATTTACGACATGCACAATGCGACTTTGGTGCATCACGTCACCAATGCGCTAAAGGCACATACATTATTTCAAAAAGACCGCGACTATATTGTGCGCGGTGCCGGTGATGCCGGTCAGGTGATTATCATTGATGAATTTACCGGCCGTATGATGGAAGGCCGCCGCTTTTCGGAAGGGCTACACCAAGCGCTTGAGGCCAAAGAAGGCGTTGCCATTCAGCCGGAAAACCAGACGCTGGCTTCCATTACCTTCCAAAATTATTTCCGCCTTTATGAAAGACTGTCCGGCATGACCGGCACGGCTTTGACGGAAGCCGATGAGTTTATGGATATTTACGGCCTCGATGTTATTGAAGTGCCGACCAATACGCCGATTGCCCGCCTTGATGAAGATGATGCGGTCTATCGCACAGCGGCCGAAAAATTTAGCGCCATTAGCGACCTTGTTGCCGAATGCCAAGAAACCGGACAGCCGGTCCTTGTCGGCACCACCTCGATTGAAAAATCGGAAGAATTATCCGCTGCGCTGACAGCCAGAAAAATTAAACATAATGTGTTGAATGCGCGCTATCACGAACAAGAAGCGCAAATCATTGCCCAAGCCGGTGTGCCGGGCGCGGTAACCATTGCCACCAATATGGCCGGTCGCGGCACGGATATTCAGCTGGGCGGCAATCTTGATATGCGCCTTGAGCAAGAAGCCGATGAAACCAAACATGATGCCATTCGCGCCGAGGTCGAGACATTAAAAGCCGAAGCTCTTGCGGCCGGTGGTCTTTGCGTTGTTGGCACGGAGCGTCATGAAAGCCGCCGCATTGACAATCAGCTGCGCGGTCGTTCGGGCCGTCAAGGTGACCCGGGGCGGTCTTGTTTCTTCCTCAGCCTTGAAGATGATTTGATGCGCATTTTCGGCACGGACCGCATGGACACCATGCTGCAAAGGCTGGGGCTGAAAGATGGCGAGGCAATCGTTCATCCTTGGATCAACAAAGCCTTGGAGCGCGCGCAGCAAAAAGTCGAAGCGCGCAATTTTGATATTCGTAAAAATATTTTGAAATATGATGATGTGATGAACGACCAGCGCAAAGTGGTGTTCGAGCAGCGCGTCGATTATATGCAATCCGATGCGGTTGATGCCGAGATTGCCAATATGCGCCATCAGATTATTGACGAGCTTGTCGAAATTCACATCCCGCCCAAGGCCTATGCCGAGCAATGGGATGTGGACGGGCTGGACGAGGCCGTGAAAGATATTTTCGCGCTTGATGCACCGCTGCATAGCTGGGCGGCGGAAGAAGGCATTGCCGATGAAGAAATTACCGCGCGGCTTTATGATGCCTCCGACCGTGCGATGGCGGCGAAAACCGCCAGCTTCGGCCCCGATGTCATGCGCCAGATTGAGAAATCAATTTTGCTGCAAATTCTCGACCAGCACTGGCGCGAGCATTTGGTGACGCTGGAACATTTACGCCAAATCGTTGGCTTGCGCGGCTTTGGTCAGCGCGACCCGCTATCGGAATTTAAGCTGGAAGCGTTTTCTTTATTCTCTGATTTATTGTCCGGCCTGCGCCGCGATGTGGTGCGCTTTTTAAGCCGCGTGCAAATGGAAACCGAAGCACCGCAATTGGAAGTGCCGGAATTTGCTGCCGCCGAACCGGC
>CBFHPF010000021.1:0-18742 GCA_965657665.1 Alphaproteobacteria bacterium
TAAAGCCTTTTTCGCTTTGTGCGCGAATGTTCATGGGAACTCTCCTCTACTTACAGACGCGCAAACAGCGCGATACCCAACGTTCGGAGTAAACTTCAAAATCCGCGTCTTGGCAACAGCATTTTACACTTTTTCTTATGGTGTTTCGCAAAAAGCCCTACTATATAAATTGTAATCTATGAGGTAGTGAAATGGCGTTCCAGTTTAAGCGTGACCGAAGCGAAAATCTGACACTCACTTTGGCCGGTGATATTGATTTAGAAGTCACACCGGACATTAAAACTCAGCTTAGCAGCCAGTTAGGCGACGCCGCATCGCTGAACATTGATGCCGCCAGCGTTAGCTATCTCGACAGCTCCGGCGTATCCATTCTGGTGATTGCCATGCAAAGCTGCAAACAAAAGCGGATTAATCTCTCGGTCAGTCGGGTCAGCGAAGAAGCTATGCGGGTTTTGCAACTCGCCAAACTCGATAAAATTTTGCCAATTGGTGAAATGACCGGCAAAGCACATTTGGTCGACGTTGACGTGTTTTCCGACGTCGGCACCAATGACACTCAAATCGCCGAACAAGTTTCTGCCGGTGACGCGCAAGCTGCCGATAATAATATGGGCAACGACATGAGTGGGGATATGAGCGGGGATATGGGTGCCGCCGCGTCTGATGATGATCTCATCGCCGCTTTGAGCGCTGGCAATGTATCGAACGAACCGGCAGCCGCGCCGCAAGCCACTGAATTGGAAATGACACCTGAGCCGGCTGCTGAACCGACAGCTGAACCAAGCCCTGCGCCTGAGGCCTCACCAACTCCGGCCCCGGCCCCGTCACCTGCACCGCAACCGACGCAAGATAATAGCGGCAGCGATGACGGCAATAATAATGGCAATAGCGGCGGCGGCAGCTTCACGCCCGGCACGTTCGGCTAAGCCTCCTCGCCATGCAGGACGTCAGCCAACAGCTGGACATCATTTACCGTATGATGACAGCCTTTGCGTCAAGTTCGGATATGTCGCAAACCCTTTATGAGGGGCTGGATTATATTCGTGAACAAATTGGCGCCGAGGCAGCGAGCTTTTTTTATCTCCACGAAGACCGCGATATTTTGAAATGCGAAGCTTGCATCGGGCCGACAGATATTACCGGCCTCGAAATCCCTGCTTCAGCGGGCATTGTCGGCGCCGTAACCCAAAGCGATGAAATGCGCTATGTACGCGACACCTCGCAAGATAGCGACTTTACCGGCGCGGTCGATGCAAAAACCGGCTTTGTAACCAAATCGATGATATGCGTGCCGGTTTCAGGCAATGGCAAAAGCTATGGCGCATTGCAATTGATCAACCGTTTGGACGGCAATTTCTTTACCGACAATGATGCCGCGCTGGTTTCGGTTTACGGCAAGAGCGCCGCTTTAGCGTTGGCCAATTCGCAAATGACCAAACGTATGGTCGAAGCCGATAGCTATCAGCGCGAATTGCGTATGGCATCTAAAGTGCAAGAAAGCCTTTTTCCTGAACCGCAATATGACTTCATTCACGGCATTAATATTCCGAAAAAAGGCGTGTCGGGCGATTTATATGATTATGTCATGCGTGGTAACCGTTTATACTTTTGCATGGCTGATGTGTCAGGCAAGGGCACCGATGCCGCGCTGGTTATGTCAAAAACCATATCACTGTTTCGCGCCATTAGCCGCGACGCGCCGGATGTGGCGCAACTGGCCGCGCGGGTCAATACTGAGTTAGTGGAAACCGCGACAAACGGCATGTTCGTCACCGCCATCATTGGCGCATATGACCCCGAGAGCGGTGAGATGCAATGCTGCAATGCCGGCCATGAGCCGGGCCTTTTGCTGGATGCAAAAGGGGCTTTTAATTATGTCGAAGCCAGCTTGCAGCCGTTAGGCATTCTGGATTTTGAGGCGGCAGATATTGTCGTTGAAACGCATAATCTCAGCCATCAGCGTTTCTTTTGTTATTCGGACGGTATTACTGAAGCTGAAATTCACGGGCAAATGTTAGGCGCGACCAAGCTGGCCGAAGTATTGGCGCAACAAATGGATTTGAGCGTTCAACATCAAGTTGAGCATACAGTGCAAATTGTCCGCGATAAGGTAGAGGTTTTGCCCGATGATTTGACGTTGCTGGGGCTGGGCTGTGCGCCGGTTGTGCGTGCCGGTGGTGGACCTGAAACCGTTATTGTCGAACCCACACTGGCCGGTGAAAACCTCCTCTTCAATATTTCCATCATCAATGAAGTGCAAGAGCTGCGCCGGCTTCGCCGCGAGATTGAGAACACATTGAGCGACACACGCGCGCGCGACATTATTATGAATGTCAATCTGGCAGTCGACGAAGCGACACAAAACATTATCCGCCATGCGTTTCCCGAAGGCATGACCGGACAGATTGAAATCAGCGGTTATATCGCTAACAATCTGCTGCATATCAGCTTGGTTGATACCGCGCCTTTGATTGATATTGACAAGGTAAGGCCGCGCGATTTGGAAGAATTGCGTGAAGGCGGCCTCGGCACACATTTCATTATGGAAACAACAGAAGACGCACGGTGGTGGCACGATAATGGCCGCAACCGGTTGGATTTAAGTTTCAGTCTCTAGCTTGTTACTTTTATAGCGGGCGATTTGTGTCAATTGCTGCGCCAGCTGGCGGCGCAAGGCAGCCTGTTCGGCTTTATCCAGCGCGCGGCCAGAAAACAACATATCGCAAATCAGCGTCGCGCTTTCGCCAATCGGTTTTGCCAAGGCCGGAACTTGGCTTTGCCAACGAGCGGCAAAATCCATACGCCCTTCATGTAACGGGCGCTCAACCCCATATTTCTTTGCCAATGCAAAAAATTTCTGGTCGAGGCGCACAAATGGGTCGCGACGCATATACCAACGCACCAATAAAAGCGGCGCAATAAAAGCCAGAGTGCCGAACAGCCAAAATGTGCCGAAAGAAACCAACCGTCCCAGAACTGTGCCTTCCAGCAATTCTTGGCGGGCTTGTTCGTCATACAAAACAATGTCGCTGTTAATGCGAACAATAAAAGCATCTAAGCGTTGCAGATTGCGCGCCAATTCTCCGCGCCAACCTTCCTGCTGTTCAATAGTCGTAGCGGCAATTTGACGGCTGGCGAATTGCGCTTGCGCATCGGGCACGATTTGGGTCGGGTCAAAACGCTGCCACTGGCCGGGCGCCATTTCAACTTCGACCCAAGCATGCGCATCGGATTGGCGGACGCGATAATAATTACCATAGCTATTCCACTCACCACCGTGATAGCCGATAATAACATTGGCCGGAATACCGGCAGCGCGCAAAGCCGCCGCCATCGCCATCGCATAGTGACTGCAATAGCCACGTTTCGTATCAAAGAAGAAGCGATCGATTTTGTCATCACCATCGAGCTTAGGTGGCGACAAAGTATAGCCATATCCATTGGCCGAAAAACGGCGCATGATTTGCGTTACAAAAGCCTCGCGCGACCCGGCCCGCGCATAGGTTTCTTGCGCCCAAGCGCTCAACCTCGGCTGACCTGATATGAGCGGCAAGCTGTCTAAATAAACATTAAACGGATTATCCAGCGCTGTGCGCATACTCACTTGCTGCTCAAGCACGGATATACGCCGCCGTTTGACGAACTCACCCTCAGGATTAAGGCGTGATTCCGCATCAACTGACGAAACCAGCGGCACGCCCAAAACCGGATGCCAATCCGGCGCAGCCTCAGCATGGCGAATGGTCACGTCAATCGGACGGCGCACATTGCCCAAAGTGCCGGTGAAAGGCGGCAGCCCACGAAACAAATCGGCGGTTGGCGCGCGCATCCAGCGCGCACCCTGCATTTGGGTCAGCACATGAACGCGCCAATATAAATCGCTCTGCGGCAAGGGCGCAGGCAGAAAAGCGCGAAACGCATCTTCGCCGTTTAAAATGACATCCGAAAAACGCCCCATGTCCAATTCATCGCCGACACCGGAAGAAGCTTCTTCTTGCTGAAACCCCGGAATGGCACTTGGGTTGATACGCGGCATTAGGATAAAGGCGGCAATAGCAAAAAACAAAGAGCCACTCAGCGCGACAATAATCGGCAAAAGCCGAATGCGCAGACCCGAGAGCGGCATATCATTTATCCGCAAAGTATAAACGCCGGTGTAGAAAATGACGCTGACCAGCAGCAATAAAAATACAAACACATTGCTCGACAGCACCATGACGCATAGCGCGGGAAAAATAACGCCAATGAGATTAAACGCACCCGGGCGTCCGTCTTCTTGCACCTGCTCAGCCGCCGCCAAAACCAAAACCATCAGCATAAAAAACGGCGCTTGCGGCGGTCGCACCAATTGCGCCAATAGATAAAAATTAGCGACGATTAGAAATAAAATTAACGCTGTACGTTTCCAATTACGGCGCAATAGTCCGACCGGCCACATCAGCGTGTAAAGAATGAAAGCGCGCCAATCGATAAACAAAGACAATGCCGCCGCAACCGGAAGCGCACCGGCATAAAGCAGCAAAGCCGTCACTTGGCCATAGGCTGTGCCGGGTAAAAACGGCACGAGTTTATCGCTATTATTATTGCGCGCGCGCCAAAGCATAATATGCCTGCTCCCGTGCTGCCTTGTCATAAACTTGATAATCCGCACCGTTCAATGTCATGCGCGCAGGTGCGCCCAGCCGCTCAGCAACCAGCAACCCGCCCGACAAATAACACAAGCCGCTTTCCAGTGCTCCCGATGGCTGACGCAAAATCATTTCACCTTGCGCATCCAGCCCATGCTCGCGCACCATCATTTCGCGCGTGGTCGCAAAGCGTTTCCAATCAATGCGCGCCGGTGGGTCGCTATCTTGATAATCGCGCAAATCGCCCAGCTCATCAGCATAATTGCTTTGCTGCTTTTTCTCATCGGCCATTTGCGCCATCGCCGGATTACCGCGCGGATATCGTGTTGCTGATTGCTCATCGGGTTTGGGCGCGACAACCAATTCACCTGGCGGGTTAAGCCAACTCCAAGCACGCGCAATACCGAACGGAAAAAGCGTCTGCACCTTTAGCGGGGCAATCGAATAAACACCGCGCTCATATGCGCCGACCGGCACCAGCAGACTGGCCGCGCCATTTGATAAATCAACTTTCATCTCGCCATATGGGCCGACTAAAACCACATTAAAAGCGGGCTGAGCTTTTTTGATGCGCAGGCGAATATGTTGCCGCTCTCCGGCATAATAATAAGGCTCAATATCGGCCTCGATAATCATGCCTTGCAAATTACGTACGCTGGCAATCAGCGACAGCATGAAAACCAGAAACAGAAAAATCACGCCGAGTAGGATGAAATTATTCTGCACCTTGTAGCCCATGGCGAAGCTGGCCAGCACAAGAAAGCCGGCATAGAGACCGAAGCGATTAGGTAAGATAAAAATATTGCTTTGGCGAATATGCCATGCGCCATGCGTCCAGCTTCGGCGGCGTTGCGCCAAAACGCGAGAGACCCGTTCGGAAATCGAAAATCGACGGGTTGGCGGGGCGACCGCCTCACTCACGGCGCTGCCACCGCCTGAACAATATCGCTCAGCATAGCAGCCGAGGCACCGGTTACCGGCCCAAGGCGATGTTGCAAGGCCGGCACAAAAACCGCCTGCACATCTTCCGGCAAACAATAATCGCGGCCCTCAATCATCGCATGCGCTTGCGCCAGACCTTTGATTTGAATGAGCGCGCGCACCGATAAATTCGGTAGGCTGGCACTGCGAAGCTGTGCCGCCAATTGCTGCACATAAGCAATAATCGGGTCAGAAAAACCAATATCATGGCATTTGGCACAAAGAGCGTTAAACGCCCCTGCCGCCAAAACCGGCGCGCCATGCTCAAACTGTTCTGCGCCTGATTGGGCGGCGCGCAAAATATCTGCTTCCACATCTGCCGATGGCAAGCCGAGGCTGAATGAAAGCGCAAAACGGTCAAGCTGCGATTCCGGCAGAGGCGACACACCAATTTGCTCAGTCGGGTTTTGCGTCGCGATAACGATAAACGGCTCAGGCAAAGCATAGCTCGTCGAGTCTACCGTCACCTGACGTTCGGCCATGGCTTCCAGCAAAGCCGACTGGCTTTTTGACGGCGCACGGTTCAACTCATCAGCCAGCAATAGCTGGGTAAAAACCGGCCCCTGGCGAAATGCAAAATCGCCGCTTTTCGGGTCAAACATATTAACCCCAACAATATCCGATGGCGTGGTGTCATTAGTGCACTGCAAGCGGCTCCAATTAAGCTGCAAGTGATAGCCAAGCGCGCGCGCCAGACTGGTCTTGCCCATGCCCGGCGCATCCTCAATCAGCACATGCCCGCCTGACAACATGGCCGCCAAGGCGAGCCGCACTTGCGGACGCTTGTCGCGCACGGACACCAAAACGGCATCTACAACATCCGCCAGCTGGCTCAAATCAGCTTGTTTTGTCGCGCTATTATCTTCTGCCGCACTCATACTCAACTCCATCGTTAATGGTTCAGAACATATAGGGTTAGGGGCCAAAATCCATAAAGAATCTTGCTTTTTTTCACATCACGCGCCAGTTTGCTGGGATGGAAGACACAAGTTTTATTGCCCCTGTTGCACCTACGCCGATTGTTCATTGTCGCCATTGCCGCTTTTGGGACGCGCATATGATTTCGCGCCCAACCCGCACGCCGGAAGGTTTATGCCGTCGCAAAGCCCCACAACCGGCGATTGTCAGTGATGAAACAGATAATGGCACAAGCTGGCCGAAAACCTTTGAAGATGATTGGTGTGGCGAAGGCGAGCCGATAGACCCAGCCTAAAGAACAGCCTAAAGAACAGCCTAAAGAACAGCCTAGAACACAGCCTAAAGCAGAGCCTCAAATTTTCTGGCAGCTTAACCGCCTGCCAAATCACCGGCAGAGAAGATTGGCAGATACAAGGCAACCACCATCATACCGATAAGGCCGCCGACAAACACAATCATAATCGGCTCAATGACGGTCGACAAACCTTCCACCAGCGCATCAAATTCTTCTTCATAATAGCTGGCGATGGAATTGAGCATTTCTTCCATATTACCGGTACGCTCACCCACCGCGATGAGCTGCGACAGTTCTGTCGGAAATACTTTTTCCTTGCCGAAAAGCGTCGATAATTCGGCACCGGTCATCACATCGCGCTTCACCCGACCGAAAGCTTTCATATAAAGCTCATTGGTTGTAACGGTTGACGCCACGGTCAGTGTTTCCATCACGCTCACACCGGCGGCAAACAAATTGGCCATCAGCAAAGACGAGCGCGCCACAACCGCCATCATAATAATGCCACCGAAAAGTGGCATTTTAAGCTGCAGGCCGTGCCAGCCCACACGATAGGGCGCAACATATTTGCTCATCAAATTATGGAAAGTCAAAATGCCGACCACCGTGCCGACAACGCCGGCAACATTGGAAATATCGGCAATCCATTCACTGGCATCAACAATCGCTTGTGTCGGCCCGGGCAGCGCAATGCCCATGCCTTCATACATTTCCTGGAAGGTCGGCACCACATTGGTCAGCATGAAAAGCGAAATACCCAAAGATACGGTAATCAAAGTAATCGGATAAAACATTGCCGACTTAATGCCCGATTTAATCTTCGCCTGTTTTTCGAGAATCTCGACCAGCTTATCGATAAACTTGTCCAACATACCGGACACTTCACCGGCCTCAATCATGTTCAAATAAACATTATCGAAATATCTATCTTGCGCCTTAAAGGCCTCTGATAACGGCTTACCATCATTGAGCATGTTGATCATGTTTTGCGTCACACGCTTCATATTGGGGTTTTTGGTTTGCCCCGACACCATAATCAAACTGTCCAAAATCGGCAGACCGGCGCGTATCATGGTCGATAGTTTTTTGGTGAACATGAGAATTTCTTTACTCGGAATGGCGCCGAAAGGCCCCCAAGTTAGCTCAATATCCAGTGCGCTTTTTTTCTTTTCTTTCTTTTCTTTGATGTTTTTCACGCGAATGCGTTGTTGGCGCAGCGCCGAACGGGCGCGCGTTACGCTGGTGGCTTCTACTTCGCCTTTTACTTTTTTACCGCCTTGAACACCGGCATACGCAAAATGTGGCATGACTTATAATTAGCTGACAACCAGCACCCTTGTAAACTCTTCAAGACACAGAACGCCGTCTTTAACATAGTCGCGACCGACTTCTGCCATGGTCAGGAAATTATCATGCCGCGCCGCGGCCAAGATATCCGGCGCTTGTAATTGCTTCAAAATGGCTTCTTCAACTTGAGGGGTCACTTTCAACACCTCATAAATGCCTTGTCGGCCTTTATAACCGCTGCCCTCGCACACGCCGCAACCGCCGCCTTTGCGCGGCTGGAAACTGGCAAT
Source organism: Alphaproteobacteria bacterium (assembly GCA_965657665.1). GTDB lineage: Bacteria > Pseudomonadota > Alphaproteobacteria > RS24 > RS24 > UBA8337. Next base: position 8,400 of record CBFHPF010000021.1, read on the forward strand.
TTCTTCGTCAGTAAAACCGATATATTTCAACGCTTCAGGCGTTGCACTATCATCGGGCACTAAACAGTTTTGGCAATTTTTACGCGCCAGACGTTGCGCCACCACCAAAGACAAAGCGGCCGAAATCATAAAGCTTGGCACGCCCATATTCAGCAGGCGCGAAATCGTCGCAATCGCATCATTTGTATGCAAGGTCGATAATAGCAAATGGCCGGTCAAAGCCGCCTTCACAGCAATTTCCACTGTCTCTTGGTCACGAATCTCACCAACCAGAATAACCTCAGGGTCTTGCCGCAAAAACGCGCGCAGGATAGACGAGAAGCTGAGACCGATTTTCTCATTGGCTTGGGTCTGGCCCAAGCCTTCCAGATAATATTCGACCGGGTCTTCCGCCGTCATAATATTTGTGCCCGGGTCATTAATATATTGCAGCGCGCCATATAGCGTCGTTGTCTTGCCCGAGCCGGTTGGGCCGGTTACCAACACCATGCCCTGCGGCGCGGTAATCGCCTCAATCAGCTTTTGCAGATCGTCTTCCTTAAAACCAATTTTATCGATGGAAAGCGACGGGTCGCCCTTCAACAAACGAATGCAAATGCGTTCGCCGTTTTTACCCGGCAGCACATTAAACCGCGTATCGACGTCTTCGCCATCATTGGTTTTAAAAGTAATCGCGCCATCTTGCGGCAGACGTTTTTCGGAAATATCGCAATCAGCCAGAATTTTAAAGCGCGTCACAACGGCTAGATAATTATGGAACAAATATTCAGAAAACTGGTCTTGCGCCTCCAGCACGCCATTAATGCGAAAGCGAATGCGCGCCGTCTCGCGATACGGCTCGACATGAATATCCGATGTATCGGTAATGATTGAGAGCTGCAAAATATCATCGACGAATTTAATGACTTGGCTGGCATCATCAATATCATAGGCCGAGCGGCGGCGCGGTGCTTTTTTGGCCACCGGCGCGGCGACCTCTTCTTTTTTCTCTTCTTTGCCGACAACCGCCTCTTTAATATTTTCGGCACTCATGCATGCATCGAAATCGCTCGGCTTGATGAGGAAAAACTCTACATTTTGGTTGCTGATGGCCTTGATTTGATTAGCCAGTGTCGCCTTAGTCGGGTCCACCGTGCCGACCCGCAAAAAACGACCCTCGCGGGCAAACGGCAAAATATGCTCATTCTTAATCATTTTTTTCGGGATGCTGGTGACCGCATCAACATCGACCTCTTCAGGCGTTAGGTTTTTTCGGCGCAACGCATAAGCGCGCGACAAAACAGTCATGACGAGCTCTTCGTCGACCATCTCTTTCATCACCAAAGCCAATGCTCGGCCTGAGCGCGACTCGGCCTCGACCATAACTTGTTTCATTTGTTCTTGGTCGACCTGACCGCTGGCCTGCAAAATACGCAGCACGCGGTCGGCAACATCTTTTGTGTACTCAATCATACCGCTCTACCTAACCGATAAATGCTATTTTTCCAGCTTCTCGGGCTTGGCTGCAAGGCTTTTAATAAAGCCGCCCGAGCCTTCACGGCGTTCCGCCTCTTTTTCCTTCAAACGCTGCGCCACGCCGGTTTCCCCAACCGATGGCACAGAAACCTCTGCATTGCCGGCCGCACCGGCGGCTGTGCCGGCAGCGGCCGCTGCTTGATTAATCGCCGCTTGGCGTGCTGCCGCTTCGCGCTTTTCTTTTTCAATCGGGTCAACTTCAGGCACTTTATTAAGCGGCAAAGTCAAAAGATAGCCGTTCATATCAGTCAGCATGATGCGGTCATCGGTGATTTTGGCAATCACCCCTTCCGCATTGCCCAAAGACTGACCTTCGACCAAAAAATATTCCAACTTGGTCAGCTTTTCGACATCGGTCGACCCGCTATCCAATCGATCGCCGTCATCATAAAAAACATAGGGGCTGACAGAGATAATCGCTTGGCTGTCAAAATTGCGCACGCGCTCCGGTCCGGGCACGCGCTCAACAACCAAGCACGGCATATCGTCTTGGCGAAATAATGCGCAATAAGCCTCGCCATGTTTTTGCGAGCGCAACGGTCCAATATCCATATTGTAGAAAGGCAGATTTTTTTGCGCTTCATCGCGCTCTCGGCGCAGCACAATATCGCTATCCATATAATCAAAATAGCGCGTGTAAAATTCGCGCGCGCCACGCATGGCAACCGTCTTTTCAGCATATTGACCAAGCCGCGCATAAGGACGACGCGCCATACTCAATTTGGTTTCATCTTCTTGTGTCGGCTCGGGCACGGCCATGCGCGCCAGTTTTTCCGTAATGGTTTTTTCACGCACCAAAAACCGACTGCCAATGGTCAGCCGCGCCTTATCATCAAGCCGATTGCGCACCCGCAAACGCGCCGCATCGGTTTGATAGGCTTTGGCCAATTTAGCCAAAGTATCCCCACGCTGAATGATATGAATGAGCGGACCATTATCACGCGGCGACACATAAAAGCGCAGCGGTTCGCGCAATTGCTCTTCACGCGCCACACCGTTTATTGCCAATAAATCGGCCGGCTTCATCACCAGCTTGGCCGCGATATCTTCGAGCTTTTCATCCACCAAACGCTGATAAACCCAACGCCGCTCACTGCCCGACCAAAATAAAGCGGCTTGTTTTTGCTCAATGCGCTCTTCGTAAATATGTATAATCGGCTGGTCAGCCGGGCGCGACAAAACCATGCCGTCGAGGCGATATTTTTGCGCCGCAAAAGCGGTGAAGAAATCCGGATCTGAAATCGGGGCCGGGATAACCGCCTCCTCAGAGACAACGACATCCTCGTCAACATTAATACCTTGCGCCTTTAATGCTGCACGGCGTTTGGCCTCTTCTTGTATTTTTATCGCTTCCTCTTGCAGCTTTTTGGCTTCTTCCTGCATTTCGAGCGCGCGCTTGGCCGCTTCTTGCGCTTCAATTTGCAAGCGAATTTTTTCGTCCAAACGCTTCAGGCCCCGCACAAACGGGTCGTTCAAGTCTTCTTGTGAAAAATCAATATTGCCGACTTGCAGCGGCTCTGATGGTGAAACAGGTCCGCGCGCCTCGGCACTTTCCGCATCTGACGCTTCACCGGCCCCTGCCGCTATGGCTGCGGCTTCATCAGGCGGTGCCTCTCCATTTGCTGATACGGCGGCATCTTGTGCCGCACTCAAACTCGGCCAACTGATAAGCGCCACAAAAAGGGCGATACGCAAATACATTACTCCTAGCCCTCCTCTTTCTTAGCTTCAGCTGTATCAAGCTCTTGGTCGTAGCTGCGGAAAGTCGGCAACATAAACTCAGCTTTAATCTTCAACCGCAAACTATCGGGCTGTGTTTCAAAAACTTCGTCTAACACAATAATATTGTTCGCCTGTTCGACAAAAATCTTTCTGATATCGACATAAATATCATAACGGCTCTTTAGTTCCATTTGCAGCACGGTCGCTTCCTGAACTTCTTGGCCGACAACCACTTTGCGCTCTGGCCGCGTGGTGACGCGATAAGACAGCAAATCAACCTCAAATTGCTGCATTGCCTCAAGATAACGATTGATGAGCGCCTGCGCTTGCGTGTCGGGCAGCAAAGATGAAATGCGCCGCTTGGCGGCTTTTTGCGAGCGAGCAATTTTCAATGCTAACTCATCAGCTTTTTTCTTATCCTCTTGGCTCTTTGCTTCAAAACTGCGAATTTGAGTCAACTTACGATTATTGTCTGAAATTTGCGGCTGAATCACAATCAAATTGACCAGCGGCGGCACAGCGGCAACCAACACCAAAACCACAGCGCGGATGATGGTGTAGGGCAAAAGCGAGCTGCCTGATTGCGCATCATAAGCCGAACTGGCGTCTTTATAGCCGACCAGACGACGCACGCCACCGACCCCTTTTTTGGCAAAGCGCGCGAAAAATCCACTTGGCTCGTCATCTTCATCAAGCGCGAAATCATCATCGCCGAAATCATCATCGCTGAAGCCATCATCCGACTGATCCGCAAATGTTGCATCCGCATCAGCATCCTCATTGCCATCCTCATTGCCATCCTTATTGCCATCCATCCCGGCATGAAACGCGGCATTGAAATCATCCTCAGCGTCAACAGGCGCATCTTCATGAGCGGGCGCCATATCATCAGCATCCGCTGGCAAGGGCGGGCTTTGCTTTTGCTGCTTATATTTTGTCGCCGCCGCCAAGGCTGCACGCTCATCGACATGCATCTGGCCGTCACTGTCTTCAATATGTTCCAGCAATTCGGCAAACGCCGTGGCATGCGTGTCGGCGTGCGGCGCCAATAAAATATCTTGCCCGCTATTTTGTCGACGTCCCGCTTGCGCCGCAACGGACTGGCGGTCAACCTCAGCCGACATATTAGCAAGCTCGCCTAAATCGGCAGGTAGAGGTCCGGCGTTTATTTCAGCCAAAAGGGCGCGCGCCTCCGGCGATAATGATGCCGTATTGGGAATTGATTTGGTGAGCTGAGTATCAGACATTATTCTGGCCTCACCAGCTTCATCTTCATAGAGAAGCTCCACAAATCGCCGATTTTGGCGGTTTCAACCGTTGGGTCACGGCGCAAAAACCGCTTCTCGCGCAGCGCTTTTTTAATCTCATTAATTTGTCGGTTGGACGTCGCCAAACCGAAAATCTGCACGCCCTGCTTTTCATTTACCTCAATACGCTCCAACTCAGCGCCGACGGGAATCATTTCTGGCAGTGTCGCCAAGAAGTTGGCATGGCCCGCCTGAATGGCGTTTTCCTGCACCGCAATCACCAAATCATTGGCTTCTTTGAGGCGCTTTTCATTCGCCTGTCGGCGCAGGTTTTGTGTCTGCGCATCGCTTTCCGCTCTACTGAATTGCTTGGAAGCTTCGCGGGTTTCCAGATAAGCAGGCACCGTATTGACCCCCAACACGCCGCCAGAAAACAACACAACACCGACAATCGCCACAGTCAAAATGCGGTTCAGCGCCGCCAATTGACGATTGCGCTTTATCTGCACAAATTCTTCGAGGAAATTCATCGAGATCAGTCTTTGGTGCTGACTGTCCTCGCTTTTGCCTTCAATATTCAGCGTCTGTGTGGCCAGACCGATAGCCGTGGTGAAAACCGACGGATTGTCGAAATAATCAACATATTTGGCGTGCTCATTGGGCACGTCAACATCTTCCATCGCGTCATAAACCACCACGCGCGTGGTATCGAGACGCTCGTAAAGCAGCGCACTGAAGTTTTCAATCTCCTTATATTCGGAGACCAGATAGGCTTTATCAGGGGCCGGAAAATCGTAAGTTTCTACCACATAGGCAATCGCTTGCTTGACCTGCTCACTTACCCGAATGGCGACCTCTTCCCAAAAGTCGCCGGCCATGTCATCAACGCCCTGCAATTCCGACAATAGCGCTTCATCAAAATCGGAAATGTTAATTTTATGCGTCATCACGCGACCGCGATTATGCGCCACAATCAAATTATTGCCCGGGCATAGATGAATAATCAGGAACGGCTTAAAGCGATCATCCGTTGTCATTTGCGCATAAATGCCATTGATCAGCGAGAACACCTCGTTCTCAAGTATGACAGGCAGCAAATTAGCATCCAGCAGCAAGCTACGATAGCGCTCCAAATCACCAACCGAAATGCTGGATATCAGCACAACGGTTTTGTCTTCCATCTCGCTGCTATACAGCACTTGATAGCGCAGCACTCGACCCATCAAATTACTCAGCTCAGGGTCAAACTCTTCCCAAAACTCCGGCTCCTGCGCCTCATCAGCGAGGTCTTCTTCGGGCATGTAAGGCAGGGTCAGCGTGCGTGTATCGAATAATGAGGCGGGAATGGAAATACCCGCATCGACGCCGTCAATCGCCGCCTCTTCGGCAGCCGCCGAAATTTCATTAACCAAATAAGGGTAATTTTCCTGTACCGGCTCGCGACCGATATTGCGGTCCAGCGACCAACTGACCAGTCGCTCCATTTGCCATTCATCCATGCTCGGATGCAGTTGTACAATGGAGATAGCATCAGGGTGCAATTTAACTGCGACAATGCGCTCTTGCAGACGCGTTAACGGCCCGGCAATTTGCACGGCACTGGCCAGAAATGCTTCCGCTCTACTCATTACACAACACTCAATTTTTCACACGAATGGCAAATTAAAACGAATCAGCCATCGACTCTTATGTCTAGCACAATTCGCACCACAAAATTACCACAGAGCGGGCTTTTCCGCGCTGTGTGCCGTTTGCGCAATCAACCGCCCAACACCATAAGTCGGATTCGATTTTACCGATGACGCGTGACGAGGGGGACTTGTCGAATATTGACATATTGGTTTACACTCTGTCGCAAATGAGGGAGAGCAATATGAGTGCAATGGAAATTCGTGAAATTTCGGGTGGTGTCGGTGTTGAGCTGGCCAATCTTGATTTAAGTCAAAAATTGAGCGACGGCGAATTTGACGCGGTAAAACAAGCCTTTATCGACCATGGCTTGGTGTTTATGCGCGACCAAAACATCACCCCTGAGCAACATATTGAGTTTGCTGAACGCTGGGGCGATATCAACGTTAATCGCTTCTTCCCGAAAGTGGCAGGCTATGAAAAAATCGCCGCCGTGACCAAAGAAAAAGACCAAGCCACCAATATTGGCGGCGGCTGGCACACCGACCATAGCTATGACCAAATTCCGGCTATGGGTTCAATTTTACTGGCCCGCGAAACACCGCCTGTCGGCGGCGATACTTTGTTCGCCTGCATGTATAAAGCCTATGACGCGCTATCAGATGGGCTGAAAGCAACTTTAGAAAATATCAATGCAGTGCATTCTAGCCGCCATATTTTCGGCGACCAGTCGGCTTATCGCGCTGAGATGGATGATGTGTTTGAAAATGCCGAGCAAGCGACGCAAGACGCTGTGCATCCGGTTATCATCACCCACCCTGAAAGCGGTCGCAAAGCGCTTTACGTCAATCCGGCGTTTACGTTGCATTTTGAGGGCTGGACGGCAGCTGAAAGTCAGCCATTGCTGGATTATCTGTATCAGCACGCCACTATGATGGAGCATACGACGCGATTTAAATGGGCCGAAGGCTCCATTGCCATTTGGGACAATCGCTGCACTTGGCATTATGCGCTGAACGATTATCACGGCGCACGCCGCGAAATGCATCGTATTACGCTGGAAGGCTCACCGCTCGTATAGAGGCGCTGGTATAGACGCGCTGTTTTACCCAAGCATTTCCTCGACCTGACCCAAACGTTCTTTGCCAAAGAACATTTCATCGCCGACAAAAAATGTCGGAATGCCGAACGCACCACGGTCGACAGCGCTTTGCGTATTGGCCATGAGTTTGGCCTTAATCGCATCATCGCTCATATCAGCCATGATTTTATCGGCATCAAAACCGGCATCTTGATAGGCTTTGTGCAGCACTTCAGGGTCGTCCAGCTTCAATTCTTGTTCCCATAACGCCTTCACCATCGCGTCAATATAATCGCTCAAATAACCGTCGCGCTCAGCTACCAGGCAGCCGCGCATCAGCATCAGCGAAATAACCGGAAAATGCGGATTAAACTTAAAATCCGTCAGATTGTGCCGCGCAATAAAGCGTTGAATTTCCAGTGCATCATATTCCGGTTTATTTTTAATATCGCCAAACGCAATCATCGGGGCTTGGTTGCCGGTCAGCTTGAAAATGCCGCCCAATAAGCTCGGAATATAATTAAACGTCGCGTCGGTGCGTGCCTCAATATCGGGAATGACTTTATGGACGAAATAGGCGTTGGGGCTGGCGAAGTCGAAAATGAAATCAACGGTTTTACTCATAATAGGTCTCCCGAATAGCGCAATGCGTGAGCGTCAATAGTGTCACAATCGCCGCTTTGAGACAATCTAACTCATACGTGAGACTTGCCGTGTCGCATCAAATCGAGGGATAATAAATCGTTAAACGAGTATGTAAGTTGCGTAATGTTGAGTATCAGTTTGTGTCGCGTCGCGCGCAGTCATTTTGGCCGCGCTTGCTTTTGCTCGCCTTTTTGCTACCGGCGCTGGCGGCGTGCGGCAAGCTCAGTGAAGATGTCGACTTAGAGCCTGTCAGTTCCAGCAATAATGACGACGACAGTGCGGGCGTATCCGGCTGCTCGCTTTATTGCGATGAATATGGCGCGCAATATGAAGTCGGCTCGCCATCCACACGCTCAGCCACATCCGATAAATTATTTCTTGGTGACCGCCGCACGCTGGCCTTTGACGGCCATGCCAGCATCATCGCCGCGCACGAGGCTCTCAATTCGGGCGATGTGCCGATTGCCAGTACCGACACTGGCGCGACCACCCAATGGGATGAGGGCTGGACCGGCAAAGGCGTGAAAGTCGCCGTGCTCGATTTGTTTGATTGGGATGACGGCACAGTTGACGACCACGGCGAAAAAGTCTCGCTCGTGGTTAATTCGGTTGCCCCCGAGGCTGACCTCAATATGCGCAATTCAACACTCTACTCAAACGACATTCACGCTGCGTGGATTGCCTTTAATGAAGACGAATATTTCATCGTCAATAATTCGTTCGGGCGCGCGCGCTATAATCACAATACCGGCGAAGAAAACACCAATTTCGATGCCGAAGTCGCCAATGCGGTTTCCAGCAATTACGAAATCACCGGCGATGCGGTATATGACGAAGACATGCTGTTTATTTTCGCCGCCGGTAATAGCGGCACATACTGCCCCGACAAACGCATTCAAGCGTGCACCTATGGCGCGGCGGTCGTGCACCAGCAGCGCGAAAACGGCAAGACCGATAAAGACGCATTTATGTGGGTCGGCTCATTGAATGATGCCGGAACAGCCTTGGCCGATTACAGCCATTCAGCCGGTGATATGTCATCCGACTTTATGGTCGCGCATGATGATGTATTGTCGCCGGGCGATGCGGCGGGCACATCTTTTGCTGCGCCGCGTGTGGCCGGTGCTGCCGCGCTTGTGCGACAAAAATTTCCTTTGCTTGATGGCGCTGAATTGAAAAGCCTATTGCTTAACACGGCGACCGATATGGGGGCTTCCGGCCCTGACCCGATTTATGGCATGGGCAAACTTGACCTTGGTAATGCACTGAGCCCGCAGGGCATGTTCAGCGCACAATGAGGGGGGAGCGATTATGACACACCATATCATCCGCCGCTTCTTCGCCGCATTTATCAGCGCTTTCATCATTTTATTTACCGGTCCGGTAGCGGCCAATGATGTTCAACTCGTCAGCCTGAAGGCGACAAGCCAGCACGCCGCTTCGAAAGTTTGGAGCGGTCGTTTTCGTGGCCTGAACGGGCGCGATTATAATGCCAGCGCGTTTTATAAGCCGACCAAGCCACAGCTTTCAGCCACCGGCCTTTTAATGATAAATTCGCAAGACCGCGTCAGCTGGTTGTTGCCAATATCGATTGATGCGGGCTATCACGCGAAACTTTATCAAGCCGACCCGCTGGCCAGCATCGGCTTCGGCACCGCCGTGTCGTTAGACGCCCACAGCGTTGTGACTTTACGGGTCGATAATCTGCTGGTCAGTGGCGGCAAAATATCGGAACGGCCATGCTATGACAGCTATCGTCGCCGTTATCATTGCGGCTCAGGTTTGGCATGGACCGATTTCAAAAAGACGGACTTCGACCGGCGCGGACGTTTGGCCGTGCCATCTATCGAAATTAAATTTAAGCGCCGTTTCTCTTTCTAGCCTGTCATTTCCGTTTTGGCGTTCGCGCCTAAAACATCAAATCCGCCAGCTTGCGGCGATGATAGCGTGTATCGCCATGCAAGGCGCACCCCATAATGGCGCGGCGGCGATAAAGCTGCGCATCACAATCATAGGTGAACCCGAAGCCGCCATGAAACTGAATGGCGCGGTCGGCCGCAAAACTCATTGCCTCACCCGCTTCTGATTTCGCCATCCGCACAGCCACTTCGCCCTCACCTTGGCGACCGAATAAATAGGCCGCCGAATAAAGATGCGAGCGCGCCCGCTCATAGCTTTGATGCGCGTCAACAATGGTATGTTTCAGCGATTGATAGCTGCCGATGAGCTTGCCGAATTGCTTACGGGTTTTGAGATAATCCAGCGTGTAATCGACACAAGCATACGCCCCGCCGCACATATCTGCCGCCAGTAATAAAGACGCCGCCAGCTCAATATGCGCCAATGTATCTGCCGCCAAATCGACATCCATCAAACTGTCAGTCGGCACAGTCAGGCCATTCAAATCGATTTTATAGCTGCGCTGTGTCTCATCGATAATCGTCTCGCGGCTCAGGCGACCGGCCACCATATCGGCGTCCAACACCAAAAGCGCCGGTTTATCA
>CBFHPF010000022.1:0-18303 GCA_965657665.1 Alphaproteobacteria bacterium
CGATTTTTATCGATTGGGGCATTTTGCTTTCTGGCACTCGCACCAATGAATAAGGCTGCGGCCTATGCATGCGCGCCGGAAAACCAAATGCCAAAACCAAGCTGGGTGGCATCTTTTGGTCAAAATGCCAATGCCGCAGACATATTCGGCTATGCGCAAACCCGGCCGCAAGCCGGACGCGCCTTGGTTGACATCACTCAGCTTCTCAAAAGCCGCGCCTTATCCGATTTGGCGCTGAATATTCGTTCAAATATCAGCAGTAAAATTTCATCTGAACTAAGCGTCACCGATAACGCCGAGCAAGACGTCACAAAGATTGAGAGCGCGGCGGAAAGCAGCTTGTCGCTAAATGCTGTCAGCGACACGCAAATCTACATTGATGAGCAAGCTTGCATGATCTTCGCGCGGGTAAGCCTAAAGCGCGCTGATTTACCTTATATCTTGGCCCTCTCCGACTTTCAACAATTCGCTTCTCAACTGAATTTTGATAGCGCATCGCAAGACGACTTATCGCGGTTTTCTGCATTGCTTGACGGGCTGATTAAGGCTGAGACCACCGCAACGGCTTTTGCACGCGCACAGCATGCTTCACTACAAGGCGATATTGACCGGGTCAGCAATTTGGCCCGCGATCGCGAGATTGAGTTGATGACTGAGCAATTAGCAAGCTTGGCCGGTACGCCGAAAGAAAAGCGGCAATTTGCCGGTCGGCTTCTCTCTCTTCTAGAAGACAAGGGCGACGATATCAGCCCGTCTCAAGCGCAGGGTAAAAAACAAGCTGAGCAAGTTTTGGCTGAAATTAATGCCCTTATGGGCAGCGCGCGCATAGCGGTCGGCTGGCAAACGGATAATGCAGAACTGGACGAGGCTTTAGTGGCATTTTTTGATACGCGGCAGGAAAGTTTTTGGCATGCGGCACAAAGCTCCGATATTGATGAGCTTAGCGATATCATGCGCGCCTATGAGTTAAAGACTTCGCTGTTTATCAAACCGACATCAAAAACCACGAGAAAGTTCGGTATTGACGAGGTCGACATCAACATCGAGTTGACCTATATCTTCGATAAAGAACCAACAAACACAAAACAAATGACGACCAAAGCTATTGGAAGACCTATTAATGACAGAGCGATTGCTGACAAAATCATATCGACATTGGCGCAACAGCTTTAGCGTTTTTTGCCTTCTTTTAAGTGTCATCATATTAACTGCGGGCGGAACACCGGCTTCCGCAAATAGCCAAGTTTTGCCGAATATTGTTGGCCTCGACCAAAATGGTAAAATCACGTCTTTGCGCCGCGCTTTTACCCGCAACAAAACCGTGGTTAATTTTTGGTGGGTGAAATGCAGCCCTTGTAAGCAAGAATTGCCGGACCTATTGGCTAAAGCGAAGAAACACCCGAAGGCCGACTTTATTTTTGTTCATGCGGAAACAAACTCTGCCACCAAAGCGGCGTATAGGCCGGAAGTGGTCAAACAATTTCTTGACCAACTCAACATCACATTACCGAAAATGATTATCGGTAATACGAAGGCCCGATTGTCAGCCGGAGTTGAAGCCCTGCCGACAACATTACTGGTGTCGCCTGACGGCAAAGTTGAGCAGTTTCTGGTCGGCTTTACCCCGGAGAATACGGCGGCCATAGAACAATGGTTGGCCCAATAGATTGACATTAATGGCACGCATCCTCACCCTCGCCTTTTGTTTGCTCTTTGCGCCTCTAAACAGCGCTCTGGCAAAGGACGTGTTGGTGCTTTTGCCGCTAAATGTTGGTAAATCGCTTGAAAATGAAGCTGCGTTGCTGGGTACGGCGCTGCAACAAGGTCTGAGCAGCAATTTCGATGTTTTTTATGGGCCGGCGGTTGAAGCGAAACTTGAAGAAGAATACTCCAAAGAGGGCTGCACAGCCGAAAGCTGCGCGCAAGGGCTGGCCATCGCATTTAATGGCGAATTGATTGCCGATAGCTCAGTTCAAAAGCTGGATAATAGCTATGTCGTTCAATTGCAAATTAACAATATCATTTCCGGCAAAATCGAGAAAAGTCTGATCGAAATATGCGACGCGTGCTCAAAGCTTAATCTTATCTCATTCCTGAAGGGCGTTGGACAAAAAGCGGGCGGCACAGTTTCGCAAAGTCAGTCAATTGCCTCTCCTGCCCCTTCGAGCCGTAAATTGGAAATCAATACCGGTTCGTTTGATACGCAAGTTTACATTGATGGGGTAGATATTGGCCGCGCGCCCTTAACGACGCCAAACGCTTATCCTGATGGCACGCGCTTGAATATTCGCCTCGCCACACCGGGATATCAAGATTTGCGCTTCAGCCACATTGTGGGGCGCAATGATGCGCAATTAACAACCATTAATCTGGTGCGAAATCTGAGAGAGATTGATATTGCATCGCGTCCGCGCCGCAGCGAGTTATTTGTTGATGGCCGGCGCATCGGACAAACGCCGACCAGCGTGAAAGACTTGGAACTTGGCCAGCGCATCACCATTGAATTGAAAAATGCAGGTTATGAGACACTGCGCGTTTCGCATATTGTCGGTCAGAATGATGATCGGCTGCGTAATCTCGAGCTACAAAAGCGCAAGAACAAAGTCTACATTGATAGCCAGCCACGCGGCGCGCGCATTTATGTTGATAATGAGCTAATCGGCGAAACACCGGGCGAGACCGAACCCTATGAAGACGGTAAACGTCTGCGTATTCGGCTCAGCCGCGAGGGCTATAAGGACTTTTCAACCCGCCACCGCGTCGGCCGCGGCGATGAAGACTTGTCGCAAATCGTTTTGCAAAAAGACGCACCCGATGGCGATGATGGTAAATCTATCCGCGTACCAATGGGATTTTAAACCGACGTTGGCGTTGCAAACAGAAGCATGATGATGGTCAGTATGCGGGTCATTACCAACTGTTAATTGATGTTCTTCAATGCAAACTGCACCGCAATCATCTACCTCGGTTTTTCGTTAAGCAAGCGACTAATTTTCCGCTTTGTTTGCTGTGATTTATTGCTAGTCTTTTTGCTGAAACAGGGCAGATTGATGACACACACTCCATCTAATTGGCAAAACTGGTCGCGCTCGCTGGCGCCGTCTTCCGCCGCGTTGGTAACGCCACGCGACAGCGACGAGCTGCAGCATATTATCGCGCAAGCCGAGGGACCGGTGCGCCCTGTCGGCTCGGGTCATAGCTGGCCCGAGCTTGTGCCTAACGGGCATCGCATTGTGAAGCTCGATCACTTCAACAGCGTTGGGAAAGTTGACACCAAAACAGGCCAAGCGTGGATTGGTGCGGGCGCGCGCCTGCATGATGCCTCGCCGCAATTGGCCGAACAAGGATACGCCTTCCGCAATTTGGGCGATATTGATGTGCAGACTTTGGCTGGCTCAACCAGCACCGGCACGCATGGCACCGGACAAAACCTGCAAGCGTTGCACGCTGAAATCACCGGCCTTAAAATGATAACCGGCGCGGGCGAGCGGTTGGAAATCAGCGCGGCGCAAAACGCCGATATGCTGGAAGGCGCGCGCGTTGCGCTTGGTGCCTTGGGCGTGCTGACGGATATTCAAATTCAATTGGTTAAGCGGCATAAATTGCGCCGCACTGTTTGGACTGAAAAGCACGATGATCTTTTGGCACGAGCGGATGCGCTATGGGCTGATAATCGCAATTTCGAATTTTTCTACATACCGTTTTCGGGATACGCCATCGGCATTACGCACAACATTGCCGAAGGTGACGACACGCCGCGCACCGATGATGCGAGCGATGACGAAGTTATGCAGCTAAAAGCCCTGCGCGATTGGCTGGGTTGGTGGCCGTCTGCGCGTCGCTATTTATTGTCGAAAGCCATTGCCGGTAGCTCAGTGAGCGAAGATGTGGTGGGCGAAAGCTGGCAGCTGTTAGCCAGCCAGCGCAATGTGCTGTTCAATGAGATGGAATATCACCTGCCGATTGAGAGCGGCCTCGAGGCATTGGAAGAAGTGCGCCACTATATTGAGCGACACCGCCGCGATGTGTTTTTTCCATTTGAGGCGCGCCGCACCAAAGCCGATAGCGGATGGCTGTCGCCGTTTCAAAACGCTGACCGCATTTCAATCGCTGTGCATTGCTATCACAAAGACGCTTATGAATTTCTGTTCACCCATGTTGAACCGATTTTTAGAAAGCATGGCGGGCGACCCCATTGGGGCAAAATGAACCGGATGGACTTTGCCACGGCGCAAAAGCTGTATCCTGATTTCGATAAATTTAATGCGCTGCGCCGCACGCTCGACCCGAAAGGCCGCATGCTGAATGATTATCTCGTCGGATTATTTGGAGAGACACAATGAGTGGCACGAACAGAGACGAAAATTATTTTTCCGGCCTGAACAAAGCGCTTCTTAAAGCCGGGCTGGCTGAGCCGGTTTTGCTGATTGATCGCCCGCGCCTTGATGCCAATATCAAACAACTGACCACCATGTTGCCGCGCGATATGGGCTTTCGCATTGTCGCCAAATCGCTGCCCTGCGGGCCATTGCTGACGCATATCGCAACACGCGCGAAAACCGACAGGCTGATGAGCTTTAACGCCGCAATGGCACAGCAAATGTTGCAGCTTATGCCAAAGGCCGACCAACTTATGGGCAAGCCCCTGCCCGTTGCTGCTATTGCCGCATTGCTGGGCGCACTGCCCGCAACCAAAGCCAAAGCGGCGGCGCGACAAATTCAGTTTTTGGTCGATACGCCCAAGCGTTTGGATGAAATGGAAAAGCTGGCGCGCAAAATGAAGCTTACTTTGCGTGTTAATCTGGAGATTGATGTCGGTCTGCATCGTGGCGGTATGGATGCTGGCGCAGATTTAGATTGCGCATTAACCAAGCTGGCGGCATCGAAACATCTGCGCCTGACCGGCTTTATGGGGTATGAGCCGCATTTGACCAAGCTGCCCAATTTGGCCGGATGGCGCAAACGCGCCCGCGCCGGTGCCGTAACCGTTTATGAGCAAGCGCGCCAAAAACTGGCGGCGCATTATAGCGACGCGCAAATCAGCAAAATGACTTTCAATACGGCTGGCAGTCCGACTTTCGGGCTTTACCCGCAAGTCGCCCATGCCAATGAAATATCGGCCGGTTCAGCTTTGGTGAAGCCATCTGACTTCGACCTACCGATTTTGAAAGATTTTCAAGCCGCCGCTTTCATCGCCACGCCCGCGCTGAAAGTCAGTAAAGGCGTTCGCATGCCCGCCATGGAATATGCCGCCGCCCTGCTTGGCAAACCGAAAAGCGGCACAACAGTTTTCATTCATGGCGGTTATTGGATGGCGGAGCCGGTGTATCCGCCCAAGCTGAAAAACAGCGCGCTGTTTGGTCGGTCCAGCAATCAGGAAATGCTGCTCGGCCCGCCGCGCTTAAATCTGGCCGTTGATGATTTCGTGTTTTTGCG
Organism: Alphaproteobacteria bacterium; assembly: GCA_965657665.1. Classification (GTDB taxonomy): domain Bacteria; phylum Pseudomonadota; class Alphaproteobacteria; order RS24; family RS24; genus UBA8337. The sequence goes on from CBFHPF010000022.1 coordinate 5,437, forward strand.
CCCGACGCAAAGCGAGGCGGTGTTTTTGCAGTTCCCGAAAATTGCCGTTTATGATGGCAAGCGCATTATCGATATTTGGCAACCGCTGCCCGTCTCAGCCTAAATTTTTAAGACTGTTGCGCACCGGCATATTGACCGGCGACATAGCCGGATGACCACGCCCATTGGAAATTATAGCCGCCCAGATGGCCGGTCACATCCACCACTTCACCAATGAAATACAGGCCGTCAACGTCTTTGGCTTGCATGGTTTTGGATGATAAGGCATCGGTATCCACCCCGCCCAGCGTCACCTCAGCCGTGCGATAGCCTTCAGAACCGGCAGGCGTTAACTGCCAGCCATTCACGGTCTCGCCAAGCGCGGTCAATTTCTGATTTGAAATTTCCGTTAGCCGCCCATTGCTGTCTGTTGCATCGCAAAAATCTTGCGCCAGCCGCTTCGGCAAAACATCCGATAGAGCCGTCGCCACGGCTTGCTTGCCGCCTTTTGCTTTGCGCTCGGTTAAATGCGCCGCCACATTTATGTTCGGCGCAAGGTCAACCGTCACATCGCCGCCTTCGCGCCAATAGGATGAGATTTGCAAAATAGACGGGCCGGAAAGGCCGCGATGGGTGAACAGCAAACCCTCCTGAAAAGCGGTTTTACCGCAGCGTACAATCGCATCAACCGCCAAACCGGATAGCGCGGCACACCGCGCCAGCAAGGCGCTTTGGAAGGTTAATGGCACAAGCGCGGCGCGCGTTTCAATCACCGGCAAGCCGAATTGCCGCGCAATATCATAACCAAATTTGGTCGCCCCAATTTTCGGAATAGACAGCCCACCACTGGCAATCACCAGCGAATTTGCCGTCAGTGTTTTGGTCTCGCCCGATGGGATGTCGTGAATAAGCAGTGCAAACCCGTCATCGGTCTTTTCGACCGCGCTGACTTCTGTCTGCATCATCAGCTTAACATTGGCGGCAGCGGCTTCGTTTTGCAGCATATTGATAATGTCTTGCGCGCTATTATCGCAAAACAATTGGCCGAGCGCTTTTTCGTGATAGGCAATGCCGTGACGCTCAACCAGAGCGACAAAATCGTGCTGACTGTATTGCTTCAAAGCTGACTTGCAAAAATGCGGGTTACCGGAGAGAAAATTATCCGGATGGGTATGCATATTGGTAAAATTGCACCGCCCGCCACCGGATATGCGTATCTTCTCAGCGACCTTGGCGCTATGGTCAAGCAAGGCGACGCGCCGCCCATGCTTGCCCGCCTCAATGGCGCACATAAAACCGGCCGCACCGGCCCCAACAATCAAAACATCATAATCTACTGCTTGCATGCGTGGCTTATAGCAGTGTTTCTGACGCTTTACTTGTAATTACTTTTGCTACTTGCCTTTGGGGTGCTCGACATAAATCGGTGACGACCATGCGCGTTCTTCTACCGCGGCTAGACAATCATCATTTGCGTCCGTGCGGTCATCGCCATAGCAAATATTCACCTTGGTACAATTGCCGTTCTCGTCATATTCGCAACGCAAATTATCGGCGTTGATTTTCTCGGTCGGCTCCTGAATGGCGCGCACATAATAGGTCGCCATGCGATTGCTGCGGGCATATTCAGGGTCAGTAAAGGTGAACGAGCAGCCATTGCCGCGGTCACGGCACTGATGCACTTTCCATTTATCATCAATCAAATCGCCGACATCTTCATCGGGGCTGATTTGCGGACGAATGCGAACCACCTCAATGCGGGTGATTTTCAGACGCTCATCTGACGGATTATAGCACTCATTGGCGCACAGCTTTTGCAGCCTGTCTTCACCAACCGCATTAACCGCATCTTGCGGACAGCCCGGCTTTTGCTTATGCGCACCGACAGCCTTCACTTCAAACACAGGTGACTTGCCGGTTTTAGTGGTGCTGCCCATCGGCGTGCCGTCTTTGGTGTTGAACCATAAAAGAATGCGTGCACCGCTTGTGCCATAAGTCTCGCGCCGCTTCAGGGCCGCGAAAATTTCTTCTCGTGTGCGGCCTTCCGAATGCACAGCCGCTAACCCGCCCGTCGTCCAAAAGCTCGCCTGACGCTCAAGCTCTGTCGCACCAAAGCCGCGCGCCATAGCATCAACAGGGTCGAGCGGCATGGACACGGAAGCCGGTGCATCTTTTGGATAAACTCGGTCAATCATATCAGCGCGTAGGCTCACCGCCTCGGTCGACAGCAAACGGTCTTTGTTTTTAAAGCCTGTGCCCGGCTTGGCGCGGTGATTATCGCTCGACGCAATCACCCCCCAATTCAGCCGTGTCGGCTTGTCGGGATTGTCGAAATTACGAATGGCCAACGCATATTGCACGCTATTGCCCGGGCGATAGCCGAAGCTTGGCAAAAAGCAATCGCGACACTGACCGGCATCCAGCCATTCTTCTATTTTTGTGCCCGGCACGGACAAATGCGCCGCGACACTACCATTAGCCGCGTTGAAGCGGGCTTCTTCGGCGCGTTTCTCGCACGTCGCTTCGTTCTCGCCATCGTTCAAACAACGCTCTTTGATAATCTCACCGGCCCGCCAGCACACCGGCAGATAATTAGGGCTGGGTGCCGGACAGGCAGCAACCGGCAAACCGCCCTGCTCTGCTGCCTTTTGCAAAACCACTGACCGCCAATCGCGATATTCTTCTGAATTACCGTGGCCTGACATAATCTCGATAAGTTCCGTTGCTTCAGGGCGGTTTTCAGCTTTCAAATGCTTATCAAACGTCACACCGGTTGGCGTGTAAAAGCCCCAACTCGTACCATGCGGAATAATTAGCGGGCTGAGGTTTTGTTCCTCAAGGCTCTTCACAAGCTTGCCCGGTGTCTCGGCAATTTCAAAGCAATCGGCGGGCAATTTATCAGCCGGAACAGACGGGTCGCAAAGCGGCACACGCGCCGCTTGGTCGAGATAAGTGCGGATGTCATAATAATCTTGTCGATTGGGGAAATCGAGAAAGGCCAAAGGCAGCGGCACAAGCGATTTGCCGTTCACCCGCAAAGCTTGCACGGCAACACCGCCGGAAGCAATCGGGCGACGCGCCAGTTCAGCATCATCCAGCCCTTCAAAAATCACGTTTTTATGGCCGTAATGCTCCTCGGGGCGTTGGCCGACTTGTGTCCACTCAAAGCCCATAAAGCTGACCATATCGGGGCTATCGCCGTTTTGTGACACAGCATTGCAAGCGCGAATGCTTTGCTTGGTGTCTTCCCAACGTTTCGGGGTTGAGGCCTCGGCATGGTCGTTGATGGACCAAAAATCAAGCGCCGAACAATGGCGTGCATAATCACACGCATCAGCCATTGGGTGTGCGCCCTCGCCGCCATAAATCGGCAGCGACCACAAAAACGCATCTGTCGAAAAAGTTGTATGCACGTGCAAATCGCCGAACAGGATTTGCTTATCGCTTGAGCGCTTCATGCCTGCGGCGATGGCTTTTTGCTCATTCATGCGCTGCTGCACCAATACATCAGCGCGCGCGACGCCTTCAATCTCACCGACACCGCGATTTTGACCAAGCCAGCCCTGCTGCGCCGCCAATAAATAAGTGCCAATAATACTGACAGTAACGATGATGACGGACAATGCCGCCCGACGAATGAGCGTGCTCATCTCAAGCCCCTTTTTGATTCCCAATAGTCGCGAGTGTTGTCAATTCAGCCAGTTGAGTCAACCGAGCCGCCGCCTTAGTCGCGCTGCAACAGTTTAAACGTAGCTGATGCGCGGCCTACTTCATCGCCATCAGCATTGAACAAAGACGCGTCGCTATAGGCAATGCTGCGCCCCATACGCAATACCTGCCCTTTGCCGATAAACACACCCGGATGACCGGCTTTGAAATAGCTGGTCTTTAATTCCAACGTCGAGTGACCGCGATATTTTTCCAAATCAAGTTTGGAACGAATAGCCATACCGCAACACGTATCCAACATCGCGGCATACGCACCGCCGTGCAAAATGCCCTGCATATTGAGCCACACATCTCCAATGGTAAAACGCGCCTCAGACAAGCCGCCCTCCATCAGCACGATTTCGCGACCAAGCAAATCGCCCATATGCGAGGCACCGTCAGGTGAAAAACCTTGTAATGGCGTCATTTACTGCCAACTCCCAATTTTTTGGCGCCGATGATTTCATGCGCCGATAAGCGGTCCATATAGGCGGCCAGATTTTCCCATTCCGGGTCAAATGGCTGACTTACTTTAGCGATAAATCGGGCCAGAGGATAAAAAGCGCAATCGACATAGGTCAAACGCGCGCCACAAATATAGCTTTGCTCGGCCAATTGCCCGTCAAGCCATGCCAGCCCTTCAGCTGCGACATTTTTCAATGGCGCGCCCAGTTCAGGCTGTATAAGCATGCGCTGTTTAAAAAATTCTGCGCCTTCACTATTGCGGTAAGCCATCATCATTGGCCCCAAAACAAGATAATCGCATTGCCGCATCCGCATGCGCGTATGCGCCCGCTCCGCCGCCGTTACGCCAACCAATACCGGGTCCGGCTTTATCTCTTCGAGATATTCAGCAATCGCCGCAACTTCAGCAATAATCTGCCCATCATCGGTCTCAAGCGCGGGCAATTGCCCCGCCGGATTGACTTTCAGATAATCTGCACCGCGATTTTCACCGCCCATGAGGTCGATAGGCACCACCTCAATATCAAGCTCTTTAATGGCGACGATATTGTCGACAGCACGCGGATTGGGTGAAATGTGATCGGTGAATAACCGCATCGCTAAACCTCCAAAACTGCTTTTAAAACGATTAAGACAGGCTCAGCATATGCTCGCGTTCAAACGCCATCAGCTCATCAAAGCGACCATCGCGCATTTTATTCGGCCATTCAGGGTCAGTCAGCAAGGCACGGCCAACACCGACCAAATCAAACTCTTCGTTTTCGAGACGCTCAACCAAGCCGTCAATCGGCGCGGCTTGTGAGCTTTCGCCCCCCATGCCGGCAACAAATTCGCCGGTCAAGCCAACCGAGCCGACAGTGATGGTCGGCAGGCCGGTGAGTTTTTTCGTCCAACCGGCAAAGTTTAAATCGGAGCCTTCAAATTCCGGCTCCCAGAAACGGCGCGTTGAGCAATCAAAGCAATCAATGCCCGCATCAACCATTGGCTGCAAGAAGGCCAGTAATTTGTCAGGGTCAGTGGCCATTTTATGCTCGAAATCTTGCTGCTTCCACTGCGACAAACGAATAATGAGCGGAAAGTCTTTACCAACTTCGCGGCGCGCTTTCTCGATAATCTCAACCGCGAATGCTGTGCGTTCTTCCAATGCACCGCCATATTCGTCATCGCGAACATTTGTGCCTTCCCAGAAAAACGTATCAATTAAATAGCCATGCGCGCCATGAAACTGCACGCCATCAAAACCGGCTTCGCGCGCCGCAACCGTGCCCTTGGCAAAAGCATCGGCAATATCGGTCACGTCTTGTTTGGTCATCGCTGCGCCGACTTCCTTGCCCGGATATTTAAGGCCGGATGGCGACAATGTGCTGGCATCCGGATTAAGACCCGTGCCTTCGCGGCGCATCGAACCGGTATGCCAAAGCTGCGGCATAACCAGGCCACCTGCATCATGCACTTCATCGGCAACGCGTTTCCAACCGGCCAAAGCTTCCGGCGTATGAAAATCCGGAATGCTTGGGTCCATGCTGGCAGACGGATGGTCAATTGTTGTGCCTTCAGTAATAATCAGGCCGACACCGCCTTCTGTGCGGCGGCGATAATACGCAGCGACATCCTCTGTCGGGTGACCACCCGGCGAAAAACTGCGAGTCATTGGCGCCATCACAATACGGTTGGAGATTTCCAGCCCGTTAAGCGTGAAAGGTTTGAAAAGTGCCGGATAGTGTGTCATGTCGCTTCCTCAGTTGCATATGCCTCATTTGGGTGGCAAGCTTAATTGGCGTTAATTCAAATGCAAGCTTATCCTGCGACGATAGCCAAATAAACTTCTAAGGAGCGACCATGCTGGAAAGAAAAGCAAAATTCCAAATCGGCGATGTCGTTAAACACCGTTTTTTCGCCTTTCGCGGGGTGATATTTGACGTCGACCCGACTTTTAACAACACTGAAGAATGGTGGCTGTCTATCCCTGAAGAAGTGCGCCCGCGCAAAGACCAGCCTTATTATCATTTATTGGCTGAAAACGAAGAAACCGAATATATCGCTTATGTCTCAGAGCAAAACCTGTTGGCAGACGACACGGCTGAGCCGGTGCGTCACCCGCAAGTCGGTGAAATTTTTGACGAATTTGACGGCGCGCGTTACGCGGTGCGCGTCAATAACACCCATTAGTCGGGGCTTTTCATGATACGACCGATGCTGCGCTTTTTCGGACGGATACTCATCCGTTACCTTGAAAAGCCGATATTAAATTACCGGTCTTATCAATTCATTCCGCTGGCTGAATTGGAGGCGTGCCTGCAACCGGGCGATGTTTTGCTGGTGGAGGGCAATCAGCGTGTCTCTTCCGCGATTAAATATCTGACCCAATCAACTTGGTCGCATGCCGCTTATTATGTCGGGCGCGACGCCGGTTTGCGTGATAAACACGGCCATCCGGCCAGTTTGGTCGAGGCCGATTTGAGCGAAGGGGTCATCGCCGCTTCGCTGACCAAATATCTCGGCTATAACACGCGCATCTGCCGCCCGGAATTGATTACCGATGAAGACCGACAAGAAGTGACAAACTTTATCGTCGGCTCTCTTGGGCAAAGTTATGATGTAAAAAACGTAATTGATTTGGCGCGGTATTTATTGCCACAACCGCCTGTGCCGCAAACCTGGCGGCGGCAAATGATTGCGCTGGGCAGTGGCGAGCCGACACAAGCCATTTGCTCAACCCTGATTGCGCGCGCTTTTCAGTCTGTTCGCTATCCCATTTTGCCGAATATCACCCGCGAAAATCAGCGCGAGATTATGCATATTCGCCATCACTCTCTATTTACGCCGCGCGATTTCGACCTGTCGCCCTATTTTGCCGTGATAAAACCGACAATTGAAAAACGCCCTGATTATAAAAAATTCGAATGGCGCGAAAATACCGATAATAAGGACAATAAGCATGCGTCGTGACAACAAGCCCTATAGCGTGCGCCTGTTGATTAATTTCGCCCGCCGCCTTTACACGCGCTGGCGCATTGTGCCGCAATTTGACAGCGTTGGCAGCGGCTTGGAAATCATCGGCCCGCATCGGCTGGAGGTTTATGGCCCGAATATCCATCTCGGTGACAATGTGCATATGCAAACATCGAGCGGAAACATGTCGCGCCTCTGCACATGGTCGAACGGCAAAGGTGGCTTTGGGCGCATTGATATTGGCAGCCACAGCTTGCTAACGCCCGGGCTGCAAATCGTTTCAGCCAATCATGTGACAATCGGTGATAATGTGATGATTGCCAGCCGGGTTTATATTTCGGATGCTGATTGGCATGAGATTTACGACCGCCTCGCATCACCCGGCCCCACGGCACCGGTTACTTTGGGTAATAATGTTTGGCTTGGTGAAGGCGTCAAAATTTGTAAAGGCGTGACTATCGGCGAGAATAGTGTCATTGGTGCCGGATCAGTGGTAACAAAAGACATTCCGGCCAATGTTGTTGCCGCCGGTAATCCGGCAAAAACTGTTAAAAAGCTGGATGAGCAACGTCAAATGACTAAACGCGATGCGATGTTTGAGGATATAAAAACATACAATAAAACAATGCGTTATTTGCATTACTTAAACCATAAAAACAATAATTACCTCAGCTGGTTACGCCAGCTTATTGTGCCCTCTCGGAAAGGTTGACCATGCGCCCCCTTCTTGCCTCTCACCTATTTGCTGCATCGGCCTTGATGATGGCGTTTATGGCTCCCGCTTCGGCGCAAAATCATGGCCTTGCCATGCATGGCGAACCGGCTCTGCCGCCCGGTTTTTCGCATTATAATTATGCCAACCCTGAAGCCCCACAGGGCGGCGCGTTGCGTATGGCGCAAATCGGTAGTTTTGACAGCGTCAATCCGTTTTCCATTCGCGGCAATGTAGCGAAAAACATCCGCGAGCGTGTGTTTGAAAGCCTGCTCGATCGCCATTATGACGAGCCTTTTGCCCTTTATGGCTTGCTGGCGGAAAGCGTGACAAGCTCGGCTGACCGCCGTCGGGTGACGTTTAAATTGCGCCGCCAAGCCAAATTTGCCGACGGCAAACAAGTCACGGCAGCCGATATTGCTTTTAGTTTGCGGCTATTGCGCGATAAAGGCCGCCCCAATCATCGTTATTACTATAGCAAAGTCAGCAAGATTGAGACGCCGACCCCGCGCACGATTACTTTCACCTTCTCAGGCTCGCCGCCGGACCGCGAATTGCCGCTGATTATCGGCCTGATGCCGATTTTGCCGAAGCATATTTATGAAAAGCGCGATATCCAATCCGCTTCGCTCGAATTGCCGGTTGGCTCCGGCCCGTATGCAGTATCGGAATTAACGCCGGGCGCGCAAATCGTGTTCAGCAAAAACCCGCAATATTGGGCGCGCAATCTGAGCTTCGCCAAAGGGCGGCATAATTTCGCGACCATTAAAGAAGACTATTTTCGCGATGACAGCACAGCTTTTGAGGCCTTTAAAGCGGGCGAGATTGACTTGTGGTTTGAGGGCAATCCGCAACGCTGGCAAGCCGGTTACGGCTTCCCCGCCGCCGCCGATGGGCGCGTGAACAAACAAAATATCGCGCTTGGCACGCCGTCCGGCCTGAAAGCTTTTGTATTGAACACCAGACGCCCTGTTTTGGCGGATATCAAACTGCGCCGCGCCCTCGACCTCGCTTTTGATTTTGAGTGGACCAATAAAGTGCTGTTCGGCGATGTCTATCAACGCACACAAAGCTATTTCGGCAATACCGAATTAAGCGCCGCCGACCGACCGGCCGATGAAGCAGAGCTTGCCATTTTGGTCAATAGCCCTTTGGGGCGCGAAAAACTGGCCGAAGGCTATCGCGCGCCGGCAAGTGACGGCTCGGGTCGCGACCGTAATTTGCGCCGCGAAGCAATGACACTGTTAAGCGAAGCCGGATATGAAATGCGCGGCAAGGCTTTGCATGCGCCAAACGGCCAAAAAATTGAGCTTGAAGTGCTGGTGCAAAAGCGCAGCGATGAACGCCTCGCCCTCGCCTGGCGGCGTATGCTGGCGGGCATTGGCGTGACGCTGAATGTGCGGCTGGTCGATAGCAGCCAATATCAACGCCGCCTGCAAAATTTCGACTTCGATATTATCATTTATGATTATTACGCCTCATTATCGCCGGGCAATGAGCAAGCCTATTATTGGGGCAGCACAGCCGCCAAAACGCCCGGCAGTCGCAATTATGCCGGCATTCAAGATGCCGGTGTTGACGCGGCGGCGGCGGCATTGACCCGCGCCGTCTCTCCCCAGCAATTCACTATTGCGGCGCGTGCACTCGACCGCGCCTTGATGAGTGGGCATTATTTCGTGCCGCTATTTCACAACCCAAATCAATGGGTGGCGCATTGGCACTATGTCGAGCATGCAGGCCGACACGCCAAATATGGCGCGCGGCTTGATGCGTGGTGGCTTAACCAGGAAAACTAAATCGCATCCGCTGATTTCAGTGCCTCGATATCATCACCCGAAAAGCCCCAATCGCTGAGGGCTTCTTCATTGTGCTCCCCGACTTTCGGCACAGGGCTTTGTATCTCACTTGGTGTGCCCTCAAAACGCGGCGCAACATTGGGCTGCAAAATGCCGAATTTCTCAACAATCGTCTCGCGCGCTTGGTTATGCGGGTGGTGATAAGCCTCTTCCATATCCAGCACCGGCGCAAAGCAAATATCCGTGCCTTCCATAATCTCGCACCACTCATCGCGGGTTTTGGTTTTAAACTTGGCGGCGACCATTTCCTTCATTTCAGGCCATTTTGAGCGGTCATTTTGGCGGTCAAAAATCTCGTCATCAAAGCCACCTTTTTCGCGCAGCAAGGCATAAAATTGCGGCTCAATCGACCCAAGCGAAATGAATTTGCCGTCTTTCGTTTCATAGGTGTCGTAGAAATGCGCCGCGCCATCCAGCATGTTTGAGTAAGGCTGATTATCCCACAGACCAACAGCTTTCATGCCGAAGAACATACCCATGAGCGAAGTCGCGCCATCAGTCATCGCTGCATCAATCACCTGCCCTTTGCCGGTGTTTTGCGCGCTCACCAAAGCCGCACAAATGCCCATGGCGAGATACAGCGCCCCACCGCCATAATCGCCGACCAAATTAAGCGGCGGCACCGGCTTATCTTTACCGATAGCGGCCAGCGCACCGGTAAGCGAAATATAATTAATATCGTGGCCGGCCGCATTGGCGAGCGGGCCATATTGCCCCCAACCGGTCATCCGGCCATAAACCAGCTTCGGATTGCGCGCCAAAGCCACATCGGGCCCCAGCCCCAAACGTTCCATCACGCCAGGGCGATAGCCCTCTTGCAGCACATCGGCTTTTTCAACCAATTTCAAAACCGTTTCAACGGCTTCGGGCTTTTTCAAATCCAGCGCGAGCGAACGACGGCCTCGGCTGTGCGGGTCGCCGGGAATACCCCCGCCGCCGCCTTTGCGGTCAATCCGCAAAACTTCGGCACCCATATCCGACAGCAACATGGCACAAAACGGCCCCGGGCCAATGCCTGTCATTTCAATGATTTTTACGCCGCTCAGCGGTCCTTTACCCATGGTCAATCTCCCTTTTTGCTGCGCAAAAGGTAAGCCCACACGCGCCAGCCGACAAGCGGTTATTTTTTGCCGCTGCGCACTACGCTGATATCCAGTTCACGGATTTTCTTACGCAATGTATTGCGATTAACGCCGAGCAGCTCCGCCGCCTTAATCTGGTTGCCGCGCGTTGCCTCGAGGCTCAGCTCGATAAGCGGCAATTCAACTTCGCGCATTACCCGCTCATAAAGCCCGTTTGGCGGCAGACCACTGCCATGACTTTTGAAATAATTATTCAGATGAAAATGCAGACTGTCGGTCAGGCTTCCGCCTTCAGCCGCCGAACTTGCGGGCGATTGCAGGTCGTTTTCACTCAATTCCAAACGCACCGCATCGGCGCCGATAGTGTCTTCGACATAGAGCGCGCAAAGGCGACGCACGAGGTTTTCCAATTCGCGCACATTGCCCGGCCAGCCATGCCCCTGCATTACTTGCAGCGCATCAGCATCAAAGGTTTTGGCTGCCAAGCCTTCCTCGGCGCAACGCGCCATAAAGTGGCGCACCAAATCATCGATATCCTCGATCCGCTCGCGCAAAGGCGGCAAGCGCAAGGGCACAACATTGAGGCGGAAATATAAATCTTCGCGAAACAAGCCTTGGCGAATGAGCCGACGCAAATCCTGATGCGTGGCAGCAATAACCCGCACATCGGTTTTAATCGCATGCCGCCCGCCAATGGTTGTGTACTCACCCTCTTGCAACACGCGCAGCAAACGGGTTTGTGTCTCCATCGGCATATCGCCGATTTCATCGAGAAATAATGTGCCGCCCTCGGCTTGCGCAAAGCGACCTTCCATGCGCTGATTGGCACCGGTGAAAGCGCCTTTTTCATGGCCGAATAATTCGCTTTCAATCAATTCGCGCGGAATGGCCGCCATGTTAATGGCAACAAACTCGCCGCGTTTGCGTGTGCCGTAATCGTGCAGTGCGCGGGCCACTAATTCCTTACCTGTGCCGCTCTCACCGGTAATCAGCACAGATAAATCATTTTGCGTCAGCCGCGCCACCGAGCGATAAATTTCCTGCATGGCAGGCGAACCACCAACCAGCGGCAAGCCGTCTTCATCACCGGCTTCTTCTTGCTCGACTTGTTCGCGCGGCAGATCAATTGCGCGTTGCACCAAATCTGTCAGTTCACCCAAATCAAACGGCTTTGGTAGATAGTCAAACGCGCCCTTTTCAGCCGCCGTAATGGCTGTGCCGAGCGTGTTTTTTGCACTGATGACGATAATCGGCAAATCTGGGCGTAGCTTTTTAATGCGCGGTATCAAATCAAAAGCGTTTTGGTCGGGCATCATGACGTCGGTCACAATGACATCCCCCTCGCCATTGCTGACCCATTGCCATAGCGATGCCGCCGTGCCACCGGCGCGCACTTCAAAGCCCGCGCGCGTCAGGGCTTGCGTCAACACGGTGCGGATGGCCTTATCATCATCGGCCAGTAAAACAGTTCCCTTGCTCATAATGCAGCCTCTTCCGTGTTGCTCACCCCAGTATCGCTGACCCCAGTGTCGCTAAACATTGGCAAGCGGACATGAAACGCCGTCCGCCCCGGTTCGCTATCGCATTCAATTGTACCGCCATGATCGCCGATAATTTTGGCAACCAGAGCCAGCCCCAAGCCGGTGCCGGTCGATTTTGTTGTGACAAACGGGTCGAATAAATGCCCGCGAATATCTTCCGGCACACCCGAGCCATTATCAATAACGCTAAACTCCAGCGGCAAACTGACAGGCCGTGCGCGCCCGGGCACAGACAATCTGACCCCCGGGCGATAAGCCGATACTAAACGAATTTCCGGCTTATTACCTACCGCCGCCTCGGCTGCATTTTTAACCAGATTGAGAAAAACCTGCGTCAGCATATCCTTATTGCCCAGTACCATGGGCAGTGACGGGTCATATTGCTCAATAAATTTGATGTTTTCGCCAAAACCATTGCTCGCCAGCAGGCGCACATTGCCCAGCACCGCATGAATATTTACCGCCTCATCCAGTTCGGCATGGGTATCGGTAAACACCTCAAAACGGTCGACCAAACCGGCAATGCGGTCGGTTTCGCTGATAATCAATTGCGTCAATTCCAGATTGTCCGG
>CBFHPF010000023.1:0-18148 GCA_965657665.1 Alphaproteobacteria bacterium
TATTATCAAGACACCATGACAGAAGCGGCGGCTCCAGCGATACGGACGCGAAACTGTTGATTGTCAGGCCGACAGCGTGACCGTCAGCATTTTTCACACCGATAATGGCGACACCGGTGGCGAAATTACCGAACGCGTTTCTGAGGTTTCTTTGCGGTGACATACAAACTCCGAGAGGATTAGATGACGACTATATGCCTGATTGCCCGAGGTAAATCTAGGGATTGTGGCGAATAGGGGTTATATTTCACGATATGGTAGAGCAAATTCATATGTGGGCGAGCTTTCTGGTCATTTTTTTGGCCATGATTGCCTATGCCAGCGAAAAATTACCGATGGATGTCACCTCGGTGCTTGTTCTCGTCGTGCTTTTGCTGCTGTTTACCGCCATACCGATGCGCGATGCTGACGGGCAGTTGCTGCTTGAAAGTTCTGACTTACTGGCCGGTTTCGGCAACCCCGCCTTGATGACAATTATGGCCTTACTGGTAATGGCGCAGGGCTTATTTCAGTCGGGCGCACTTGAGAAGCTGATTGAACAAGCCTCGCGGCGCGCCACACGCAACCCCGCCATGGCGGTTTTTATCGTGCTAATTGGCGCCATGCTGTCATCGGCCTTTTTGAACAACACGCCCGTTGTGCTGATGACTATTCCCATATTGCTGGCAATTGCCGGACGCACCAAATCGCGCGCCGCGCCATATATGATGGGGCTGAGTTTCATCACAATTTTGGGCGGTATGCTGACGCTTATCGGCTCATCGACCAATTTGCTGGTCGCTGATACGGCAGCGCGTTTGGGGATGACGGAAATCGGCTTTTTTGACCAGACAGTGCCCGGGCTGGTGATGATGGCCATCGGCAGTCTCTATGTCTTTTTCATAATGCCGCGCCTGCTGGCCAAGCGCGAAGACAGTGAAGAAAAGCCGGATATGGATAGCGGTCGGCAATTTATTATTGAGCTGCGCTTGCGGCCGGGCGACAGGCTTATCGGCGCGGAAATGGCAGCCGGTTTTCTACCTGCCCTATCCGGCATGACGCTGCAAATGCTGCAAACCGGCGGACAAAAATTATTACCGCCATTTGACGACCACACTCTGAAAAGCGGCGATAAATTATTCATTGCCGCCACGCGCCGCGAAATTGCCGATGCGCTGGCGGTGAAAGACCACCCGTTGCGCGCGCATTTGCTATCGCAAGTACCGGGCGCTGAAGATGCCGATGGCGACTTGATGCTGGCTGAATTGGTGATTGCCCCCGGCTCGCGCATGACAGGCCGTGCTATCGGGCAAACCGGTTTCACACACACAACCGATTGTATGATTATCGGCTTACAGCGGCGCGCGCGCATGTTGCGCCATGAGATGAGCGATATTCGGCTTGAAGCCGGTGATGTGCTGCTGGTTATGGGGCAGCAAAGCGCGGTTGAGGGTTTGCGCCATAATCGCGACACGCTGCTGATGGAATGGTCGGCACGTGAACTGCCACGTTTCGAAAAAGCAGGATGGGCGCGCCTAATTTTTGCCGCAACCGTTATCGCCGCAGCCTCCGGCTTGGTGCCGATTGTGGTCGCCGCCATGAGTGGCGCTATAGCGATGGTGCTGAGCGGTGTGCTGAATGCGCGACAAGCGGCACGCGGTTTTGATTTACGAATATTTGTCGTTGTCGCCGCGGCGTTGGCAATGGCGCAGGCTATGTCTGTCACCGGCGGGGCGAGCTATATCGCCGATAATTTCTTGGCTCTTTTTGCCGGTTCATCCCCGGCGATTATCTTGTCGGCGTTCTTTTTACTCTGCGCCGTTGTTACCAACCTCTTATCCAATAATGCGACGGCGGTTTTGTTTACCCCGCTTGCGGTTAATCTGGCGGTATCGCTTAATGTCGACCCAATGGCTTTTGTGTTGGCGGTTATTTTTGCTGCCAATTGCAGCTTCGCCACGCCGATTGCCTATCAGACCAATTTATTGGTTATGGCGCCGGGCAATTTCCGCTTCGCTGATTTTATGCGCGCCGGCATTCCCCTGATTGTTATTTTGTGGTTATCCTACTCCCTATTCGCGCCTTGGTATTTCAATATGTAACCCGCGACTATCAGATGAGCTTTTATGAACCAGTCTAACGGACATCGCCTGCCCTCTTTCTTCATCACGGAGCCTATGCCGTGCCCGTATATTGACGGCCAGATGGAGCGCAAGCTGTTTACTCATATGACAGGCGATAAGGCTAATGAGATTAACAATAATCTGACCCATGCCGGTTTTCGGCGCAGCCAAACCATCGCCTATCGTCCGGCGTGCGACGATTGCAATGCCTGTCGTTCAGTGCGGGTTGATGTGGCGGGTTTTGAACCGTCGAAAAGTTTTAAGCGCATTTTGAAAGCCAATGCCGATTTGACAGCGCACATCAAACCGCCGCAAAGCACACGCGAGCAATTTGATTTATTGCGCCTCTATCTGACCTCGCGCCACGCTGAAGGCGGCATGGCGGATATGAGCCCGAATGATTTCATGGCCATGGTTGAAGAAACCGCCATTGAGACGCGCTTGGTAGAATATCGCGACGCGCAAGAAAGGCTGGTTGCTTGCCTCATCCGTGACACCATGCAAGATGGTTATTCGCTGGTCTATTCGTTTTACGACCCGACGCTGGAAAAGCGTAGCCTAGGCAGTTTCATTATTTTGCAGCAATTAATGGCGGCGAAAGAGCAAAATAAGCCGCATTTATATCTCGGCTATTTGATAGAGCAATGCTCGAAAATGTCCTACAAAAAACGCTTCACCCCTCTACATATATTAAGTGGAGATGGCTGGGAGCCTTACAAAAATCAATGATTGCGGAAGTGTGCCGTCACCGTTTTTGTTTAAAGGGAGAAATTCAATGTCAAAACTTGGACGTCGTAAACTGCTTGGCGGTCTGCTGACCGGCACAGCCGCAGCAACAGTTGCCGCACCGGCTTATGCAAAAGGCAAACGCCGCCTGAAAATGGTCACAACATGGCCGAAAAACTTCCCCGGCCTTGGCACAGCACCGGAAAACATCGCCAAGCGCGTGAACGCAATGACCGATGGCGAATTGGAAATCAAAATCTACGCTGCCGGTGAATTGGTTGGCGCGTTTGATAGCTTTGATGCGGTGTCAACCGGCACAGCCGATATGTATAACGGCGCTGAATATTACTGGCAGGGTAAATCGAAAGCTTTCAACTTCTTCACGGCTGTCCCGTTCGGCATGACGGCGCAAGAGCTGAATGCTTGGATTGACTTCGGCGGTGGCCGCGAATTATGGGAAGAATTATCCGCCAAGTTTAATGTAATCGCCTTTCAATCAGCCAATACAGGCGTTCAAATGGGTGGTTGGTTCAATAAAGAAATCAATAGCCTTGATGATTTTAAGGGTCTGAAAATCCGTATGCCGGGCCTCGGTGGTGAGGTTATGCGTCGCCTCGGCGCGGCGGCTGTATCTCTGCCCGGCGGTGAGATTTTCCCGTCTTTGAAAAGCGGCGCGATTGATGCCAGCGAGTGGGTTGGCCCGTGGAATGACTTGGCCTTTGGTTTTCACCAAATCACCAAATTCTACTATTGCCCGGGCTTTCATGAGCCGGGCGCAGGTTTGTCGACCGGTGTCAATTTAGATGTCTGGAAGTCTCTAAGCTCATCGCACCAAGCGATTATTCGTAATGCTTGTGCGGCTGAAAACGCCGCTACGGCAAGTGAGTATAATTATAAAAACGCGGCAGCGTTAAAAACGCTGGTGAATAAGCACAATGTAAATGTGCGCAGCTTCGCTCCGGAAATCATGCAAGCACTCGCTAAAACCTCCGAAAAAGTGCTTGAAGATGCGGCAAAGAGTGATGCGTTCACCGGAAAAGTGTATAAGAGCTTCAAAGCTTCTTTGGCCAATTCTATGGAATGGGCTGCACGCAGTGAAGAGCCTTACACCAAGGCCCGTCGCAGCATTTAATCCGGAGACGGTATGACCGCAATGTTGACGCGGCTGAGCGCGCTGATTGATCTGCTCAACCATTCAATTGGCCGTTCGGCCGCGTGGCTTGCTCTGGCGATGGTGCTGGTGCAATTCACTGTGGTCGTTATGAGATATGTGTTCGGCATCGGCTCTATCATGATGCAAGAAGCCATTGTTTATATGCATGGCGTTTTATTCATGATGGCCGCTGCCGACACGCTTTTGCAAGACGAACATGTGCGGGTGGATATCTTCTACGCTTCAGCAAGCAAACAGCGCCAAGCGCTGATTAATATGTTGGGCTGTGCGCTGTTTATCCTGCCCTTTTGCATCATCATTTTTTATTATGCCTATGATTACGTCGCCATGAGTTGGTCAGTGCGCGAGGGCTCGCGCGAGACAAGCGGTATTCAGGGCATTTTTCTTCTCAAAACCGTGATTTTATTATTCGCTGTGCAATTATCACTGCAAGCCATTTCGGGCATTTTGAAAAACGGCCTGATTATATTTAATAGCCAAGCCCTGAATAATGAGGCGCAAAATGGCTGAGTCACTTGACCTAATTATGTTCGCCGTCGCCTGTGTTCTGCTGATGACAGGCTTTCCCGTCGCCTTCACCTTGGCCGGTGTTGCGCTGGCCTTCGGCTTCCTCGGTATATGGTTGGATGTTTTCGACACAGGCTTCTTCTCCGCTTTGCCGCAGCGCATTTTCGGTACCATGACCAATGAAGTGCTGATGGCTGTGCCGCTATTTGTATTCATGGGCACCATGCTGGAGCGCGCGCGCATTGCCGAAGACTTGCTGGACAATATGAGCCGCTTATTCGGCACATTGCGCGGCGGACTTGGCATTTCTGTTTCCATCGTCGGCGCGCTATTGGCGGCCTCAACCGGCATTGTCGGCGCCACTGTGGTGACAATGGGACTGTTATCGTTACCCACTATGCTGAAACGCGGCTACGACCCATCTCTGGCGACAGGCTCAATCGCCGCTGCCGGCACTTTGGGGCAAATCATCCCGCCGTCTATTGTGCTGGTGCTACTCGGCGATGTTATCGCCAATGCCTATCAAAAGGCACAACTTCAGCAAGGCATTTTCTCGCCGGAAACCGTGTCGGTTGGCGAATTGTTTGCCGGTTCGCTGATACCCGGTCTTGTGCTGGTGTCGCTTTACATTGCCTATCAGCTGATTGTCGCGCATATGCAGCCGCATAAAGCGCCGCCCGCAGAAGCCGATGACACAGTGTTGCTGTCTGACCTGCTGCAAGCATTGCTGCCGCCTATCCTGCTGATTGTCGCCGTTCTCGGCTCTATTCTTGGTGGCATTGCGACACCGACCGAGGCGGCTGCCGTTGGCGCTGTCGGCACGATATTGCTGGCCGGTGACCGATTAAGCGAAAGCAGTCGCTTTATCCGCCTTGGCGCACTGGCGCTGTTTTTACTGGTCGCGCAAACCAGCTTTATGGATTTGCGTATGGGCCGCGATGAAATGTCCGTTACCAATTATATCGGCATCACCATTGCGCTCGGCTTTTGCGGCTTGCTGGCGGCGACTGTTTTGCAAAGCCTGTATCGCGCTTGGCAGCAAGACGTGTTGCGCAGTGTTGTGCGCTCGACCACCCACACCACATCTATGGTGTTCACCATTCTCATTGGCGCGGCTCTATTCTCGCTAGTGTTTCGTGGCCTTGGCGGTGACGAAACCATTCAGGCCTTGCTGGAAGACCTGCCGGGTGGCAAATGGACGGCTGTCGCGCTGGTAATGCTGATTATGTTTTTGCTCGGTTTCTTTTTAGACTTCATCGAAATTATTTTCGTTGTCGTGCCGATTGTCGGGCCCATTTTGCTGGCAATGGATGTCGATCCGGTTTGGCTCGGTGTTATGATGGCGCTTAATTTGCAAACCAGCTTTTTGACACCACCGTTCGGCTTTGCGCTGTTTTATCTGCGCGGCGTTGCGCCCGACAGCATCAGCACCGGACAAATTTATAAAGGCGCTATTCCTTTTGTCATCATTCAGTTGGCAATGCTGGCTGTGCTGGCTTTATTTCCACAATTGGCAACTTGGTTGCCTGAGCAAGTTTTTGGGAGCTAGACCATGAAAATGCCGAATATGATAGTCACCACTTTGGGGGCTATCGTCATCATTACGGTGCTGGGTTATTTTTCGCGCGATGATGGTCGTGTCGGTTCGGGCGAAAGCGGTTTGGAAGTCGGTGTGCCGATTGAGCATCAATTGCAAAAAAACCAGGAGACAACACCCCTGCCCGTCGTGCTGCGGCTGGTCAATAATAGCGATACTGCGATTGCGCTAACGGCCGATGGGCCATGCAAAGTCTTCCGCTATGTGGTGACAACTGAGGATGGTGGCTTTTTACAAGCCGTGCGTCGCGCTGATACTTGTGTTGATACCGCCGTTCAATCGTCAATTGCGGCCAATAATGCGCTGGAAGAAATTCGCCAAGTGCCACTTGATACGGCGCGTTATGAGGCCGGAAATTACACGCTGCGCGTTAAATTTTGGAATTATGAAGGCCAAGCCGAGTTCAAGCTGGTCGATTGAGTAAGCGAATATCGCGCCTATAGGCGGTTGGGAAACGCTCTGCCCATCAGGCCATCGGTCGGAAAGCCTTTCGGGCGGATGCGACCGGCTTGGGCGCGAAGGCCTTTCCATTCTGCCAAATCGTCAAACACGCGCTCGCGACCTGCACTGTCGATAATTTTCAGCCCGTCCGCCTCGCTATAGCACCGCGCATCAGCCATATGGCCGTCACCATGACGCTGCAAACGCACACCTTTACCGCGGGCCATTTCAGGCACATCTGACAAAGCAAAGCACAGCAGCTTGCGGTTTTCGCCCAATACAGCCACATGGTCGCCAATAACAGGTGAGCAAATGGCCGCCTCATCCGGCGCTTTGACATTGAGAATTTGTTTGCCCGCCTTGCGGTTGGCAATCATCTCGTTTTCATCGACGACAAAGCCATTGCCGACGCGGGACGCGACCAGCAATTTACGCCCCGGCTCATGCACAAAAGCTTCGATAATCGCCTCAGCCGGTTCCAAATCAATCAGCAAGCGCACCGGCTCGCCATTGCCGCGCCCGCCCGGCAGCTTGGCAACATCCAGCGTATAAGCGCGCCCGTTAGAGGCGAACAAAATCAGCTTATCCGTGGTCATGGCATGCAGCACGAAGTCGGCCTTATCGCCATCCTTATAGGTCAGCTTGCTGCCGTTCTCGGCATGGCCTTTCAGGGCGCGTATCCACCCCTTATCAGACAGCACAACAGTCACCGGCTCTTTTTCAACCATGATTTCGAGCGGCACTTCAGCCGCTTCATCAACTTCTTCAAACACAGTGCGCCGTTTGCCCAATTCGGTTTTTGGGCCAAATGTTTTGCGCAATTCTTTCAATTCACCGGCAATAACAGCTTGTTGCTGGTCGTCAGAGGCGAGCAACGCTTTCAGCTGCTTCATCTCTTCGGTCAACTCAGCATGCTCGGTGCGAATGCCGTCTTCCTCAAGCTTTCGCAAAGCCCGCAAGCGCATATTGAGAATGGCATCGGCTTGGACTTGGGTCAGCTTAAATGCCTTCATTAAATCATCGCGCGGATGGTCTTCTTCGCGAATAATGCGGATGACTTCATCAAGATTGAGATAAGCAATCAAATAGCCGTCCAGCACTTCAAGGCGCGCGGTTATTTTATCGAGGCGGAATTGTGACTTACGAACCAAAACCACATTGCGGTGCTGCAACCATTGCAGCAACACATCGCGCAGTCCCAGCACGCGCGGCACACCCTCATTATCAATCACATTCATATTAAGCGAGAAGCGGCTTTCCAAATCGGTCTGCTTATACAAAACCGCCATCACCTGTTCAGGATTGAGGTTTTTGCTTTTCGGCTCAATGACAACGCGAATATCTTCCGCGCTTTCATCGCGAATATCATCCAGCATCGGCAATTGCTTGGCGTTCATCAGTTCGGCGATTTTTTCAATCAGCCGCGATTTTTGAATTTGATAAGGAATTTCGGTAATGACAATTTGCCATGTGCCGCGCCCTTTATCTTCAACTTCATAGCGCGCCCGCACCCGCATAGAACCGCGACCTGTCGCATAGGCTTCGCGCAAAGCCTCAGGGCTTTCAACACAAATACCACCGGTCGGAAAGTCCGGCCCTTTGACATATTCCATCAATGTGTCGATGCGCGCATTGGGCTTTTTCAGCAAATGCAAAGCAGCCGCGCAAAGCTCGTCGACATTATGCGACGGAATACTGGTCGCCATGCCGACAGCGATACCCGACGCGCCATTGGCCAATAAATTCGGAAACGCCGCAGGAAGCACAATCGGCTCTTCATCTTCACCATCATAGGTGGCGCGAAAATCGACCGTATCACTCTCTAAATCTTGCAGCAGCAGACTGGAAATCTCGGTCATGCGCGCCTCGGTATAACGCATGGCGGCGGCGTTATCGCCATCCACATTGCCGAAATTACCCTGCCCGTCGACCAACGGATAGCGCACAGCGAAATCTTGCGCCAAACGCACCAGCGCATCATAAACCGCTTGGTCACCATGCGGGTGATAGCGACCGATAACATCGCCAACCACCCGTGCGGATTTTTTAAAACCCTGCTCGGGGTCAAGGCGCAATTGGCGCATCGCATAAAGCAACCGCCGGTGCACAGGCTTCAGCCCGTCGCGCACATCCGGTAATGCGCGATTGGTAATCGTCGATAAGGCATAGGCCAGATAGCGGCTTTCCAGCGCCTCTTTCAGGCTTACCGTTTCTTCCGGTGGGAGATCGTCTACATCACTCATGGCTGAGTTATGCCAGATTCGCTTAGCGACGCGCCAGCATATCCATCAGCCTTTGTCGCGCCGGTGGCATTTTCATATTATTCGGCAAATAGACGCGCCGTTCCAGAAAGTGCCCCAACAACGTCAGCGCATGAGCAATATCGTCCTCATCAGCTTCGGCGGTAGGGTCGAGCAGGAATTGCGGCAACACAAACATTTTATCAAGATAGGGTTGCGCCGCCGCCCGACTGACAGCGCGGCCAGAGCGCGGCGACACATAAGCCAAATCATCCACCACGCCGGTGGCAGCACAACAGCTCAAATCGAGACCGAAGCCGATTTCCTCCAGCAAAGCCAACTCAAAGCGCGCCACAAGCGGCAACCAAATATCGGGTTTATCAAGCCCCTGCAGCACGACTTGCACCGTGTCATAAAGCCGAGGATAAGCCTGACGCTCTGCGGTCATTTGCAAAAGTGTGCACAGCGATGAAAGCCCGGCCAGCAAAAGCGGCTCGCTCATGGCCTCAGCCGAATAAGCACGACCGGCATCAACCGTAATTGTGCCGAGATGCTCAGAAAGCCGTGCGCGCCAATTTGCAACAATCATATTGCCGGGCTGCAATACCGGCCTTTGACGGCGGCTATTGCCACCGCGCACCAAACCGCCAAAGCGACCATGTTCGCGCGAGAAGACATCAATAATGGCGCTGCTTTCGCCATGCGGGCGGACTGCCAGAATAAGAGCTTCCGCCTCCCACTGCATCGGCTAGACCTTGTAGTCCAGCCCCAGCATGCGATAGCGCTCAGGGTCTTCTTGCCAGTTTTTACGAACCTTCACAAAGACGAATAAATGCACGCGACGCTCAAACATCTCTTCCAACTCGGCCCGCGATTGCGAAGCAACTTCCTTCATCGCGCTACCGCCCTTGCCCAAAACAATGGCTTTTTGTCCGTCACGGCGCACGTAAATTGTTTGCTCAATGCGCACAGAGCCGTCTTTGCGGTTTTCCCATTTATCGGTCTCGACAGTCAGCGAATACGGTAATTCTTGATGCATGCGCAAAAACAGCTTCTCGCGCGTCACCTCAGAGGCCAGCAAAAGCGACGGCACATCCGCCGCCTGATCTTCAGGATAGAGCCACGGCCCTTCAGGCATCGCTTCGGCCAGCGTGTCTTTCAAGCGGTCGAGGCCATCACCCGACAGCGCGGAAATCAGATAGGTCTCAGCAAAATCGACCCGCTCATTCAATTCTTGTACCAGAGCCAACAGGCTATCATTGCGCACGGTGTCAATTTTATTGATGATCAAAGACAGCCGCTTTTTACTGCCCGCCAGCCCGTCCAGCATGAGGTCTATCTCAGGCTTTTTCGTGCGTGCGGCATCCAGCACCACCAGCACTTCATCGGCATCTTCAACACCGCGCCACACTTCATTGACCATTGAGCGGTCGAAGCGCTGCTTGGCATCAAAAATACCGGGCGTATCTACCAAAATAATTTGCGAGTTTTGATGCATCACGACAGCGCGCAAACGCATACGCGTGGTTTGCTCTTTTTGCGAAACAATCGTTACTTTTTGCCCAACCAAGGCATTGGCGAGGGTCGATTTACCGGCATTGGGTGGGCCGATGACGGCAACAAATCCACATTTCTGGCTCATCCGCCCTCTCCTTCTTGTAACAACATTAACAACGCGGCGGCTGCTTTTTGCTCAGCCAACTTGCGCGATGGGCCATTGCCTTGGGCCGCGCCAAGCTCACATGTCACGCTAACGGTAAATTGCGGCGCATGGTCCGGCCCACTACGGTCAACAATCTCATAAACCGGCAAAGGCAGACTGCGCTGCATCAGCCATTCCTGCAAGGCGGTTTTACTGTCAATCGGCGCATCGGTTTGCGCCTCAAAAAAGCTTTGCCAATGCTTATCAATCACCAACGCGGCGGCAGATAATCCGCCATCGAGATAAACCGCGCCCAACAGGGCCTCGCACGCATCCGCCAAAATATTTTGCGACAATGCCTTGTTTTTCTGCAGTCCTTCATCGGCACGCAGCACTGAAGCCAAATCCATCTCTTCGCCGACCATGGCGCAAATGCGCCGCGACACCAATTGCGACAAGCGACGCGCCAATGCGCCTTCAGCCTCATCATCATGGGTCGCAATTAACCGCTCGGCAATCACCAGGCCCAAAACGCGGTCGCCCAAAAACTCAAGCTTTTCATTATCATCTTCAATATCAAGACTGGCGTGAAGCAATGCCCGATTGAGCAATTTCAGGTCAGCGAACTGATGCCCCAGCCTGATTTGAAAATCGTCCAACGCCGCCATTAATGCACCGCGTTAAACAAACGTGAGATGCGCACAGATATCGGCCAACGCCAAAACTCATACCAGCGCGTGCGGTCATCAAATGAGAAGAATAAAAACTGCGCCGGACCGATAAGGTTTTTATGCGGCACATAGCCGACATAACGAACAAACCGACTATCGGTCGAATTATCACGATTATCGCCCATCATGAAATAATGCCCGTCCGGCACCTCATAAACGGGCGTGTTATCGGCCGGCCCGTTTTGCACTTGGTCGAGTGTGAAATAGCTGCGCCCATTCGGCAAAGTCTCGCGATAGCGCGTCATGCGAATTTCAAGGCCGCTTCGCTGCGGCTCAACAAAATCATCCACCAACTCGCGCTGCACGGCCTCGCCATTCAGATGCAGGCGGCCATCAATCATTTGAACCTTATCGCCCGGCAAACCAATAACCCGCTTAATGAAATCCGTGCGATTATCTGTCGGCAGTTTGAACACTACGACTTCGCCACGCTCTGGCCCAATGTCGGATGTGCGCCCCGCAATCGGACCAAGGCTAAACGGAAAGCTGTGCTGGGAGTAACCATAAGAGAACTTCGAGACGAATAAAAAATCGCCAATCAGCAAAGTCGGCTTCATCGAACTGGACGGAATATTAAATGGCTGAAAAAACAGCGAGCGAATAACCAAAGCAATCAGCAGCGCAACAACAAACACCTGAATGTTTTCCTTCAGCCCGTCTTTCTTCGGCGCCTGTTTTTCTTTCGGCGGCTTAGGCTGCGCGGTGTTTTCTGACATGGGAACCCTATTCGTCCAATTTCGGCACAGCAGAAATAATAACAATTGCCTGTGCCAACGGAAAGTCATCGGTGATGGTCAAATCAATTTGCGCCTGCATGCCCTGCGGCGTCATGCTTTCCAATCGCGCCAAAGCGCCATTGGTTAATTGCATGGTCGGCTTACCTGATTTGAGGTTTGTCACGCCCATATCGCGCCAAAAAACACCTTGCCGCAAGCCGGTGCCCAAGGCTTTTGAGCACGCCTCTTTGGCGGCAAACCGCTTGGCGTATGAGGCAGCGCGTAGTTTTTTGCGGTCAGAGCGTTTTTGTTCAATATCGGTAAAAAGGCGTTGTACAAAGCGGTCGCCGAACCGTTCCAGCGTTTTTTCAATGCGCCGAATATCAATCAAATCATTGCCAATGCCCAAAATCATGCCGCATTGCCCGCGCGCGCTTCATCCATCAGATGGCGCATTTTGGCAATTGCATTGTCCAGCCCGATGAAAATCGCTTCACCGATAAGAAAATGCCCGATATTCAGCTCCATCACTTGCGGAATGGCAGCAATGGGCGACACGGTTTCAAAACACAAACCGTGACCGGCATGGACTTCCAGCCCCAGACTATCAGCCAACACCGCACCCGCTTTCAGCTTTTCCAACTCAGCAGCGAACGCCGCCTCGTCGCCATCCTGATGTGCATGGCAGTAAGTACCGGTATGCAATTCTATGATGTCAGCACCCAAATTGGCTGAGGCTTCAATCTGTGCGGCATCGGCATCAATAAAAAGAGAAACGCGAATGCCCGCTTGTTTCAACGGGTCGATAATATGCGGCAAATGATTGCTATGCCCCACCACATCAAGCCCGCCTTCAGTTGTCACTTCTTGGCGTTTTTCCGGCACAATGCAGCACGCATTGGGCTTATGGCGCAGCGCGATTTCCAGCATTTCTTCCGTCGCCGCCATTTCAAGGTTCAGTGGCAGCGCAATATCATTAGCCAAGGGCGCAATATCTGCGTCCCCAATATGACGGCGATCTTCGCGCAAATGCGCGGTAATGCCATCAGCACCCGCCGATGCCGCTAGAGCCGCGGCGCGCACAGGGTCGGGCATATGCCCGCCGCGCGCATTACGAATGGTCGCGACATGGTCGATATTGACCCCTAATCTCAACTCGCTATTTGACGATTTTTCAGTATCTGACATCAGGTTTATTTAGCACCTTTTTCTAACTCCGCCTTGCGCTTTCTCTCAATGCGCTTGCTGCGTTGTATTTGATAGGCCGCGATACTCCAATAGCTTGGATAATAGACACAAATGCCCAATACCAGCCCGACCGGCAACCAGCCGAGCATCATTGGCCCGACAATCGGTATTAACGTGCTGAACGGCGCATCAAGAAACAAGCCGAAGCTCAATTCAGGCAATTGCCGACTATCGCCGGTAGAGCCGAGTATGAAATGACCGGTGTTATAGGTCGCTACCCAGATGAACGGGAAGCTAAGCGGATTGCCAGCCCAGGTACCAAGGATGGAGGCAATAAAATTGCCGCCGATAAAATAAATGATAACCGCGCCCCAAAGAATATGCGTGCCCAGTATCGGATTGGCTGAGACAAACGCGCCAATGGCCAAACCAAGGGCAATGTCATGAGGCGTACCGCTCAAGCGCACTGTGCGTTGCCACATATAGCGTGTGGCGCGAACCCACCCTTCGCGCGGCCATAAAAATTGGCGCGCCCGCTCAGAAAAGCTTTGCGGATGGCGGCGTTTAAACATTCGGCTTTCCTATTTTAGCCCGCGGCTGCCCGGTTTAATGGCCGGTGTGCCTGTTAAGTCTTCCGGTATGTTATTTGCGTCAAAAGTCTCGATAGACAAGCGCGACAGTGAGGCCAATTTAACGCCAATCTTTGCTTTGCCATTTGACCTGTCAATCAAACAACCGGCGCCAACAACCCTACCGCCTTGGTCGCGAATGGCGGCTATTGCCTCGCGCGATGAAAGACCGGTTGTCACGATATCCTCAATCATCACAACGCGCGTGCCTTTGGGCAAATGAAAGCCACGGCGCAACGTAAACGCGCCATCTACACGCTCAAGAAACATCGAGTCGACATTGAGCGCGCGGGCAACTTCATGGCCAATAATCAAGCCACCCATAGCCGGTGCTACGACAGCGTCGATATCGCCTTTTACATTTTCCCTGATTTGCGCCGCCAATGCTTTGGCAAGACGCGCGGCCCGCTTCGGTTGCATCAACACGCGGGCGCATTGCAGATAAGCGCGGCTGTGCAAGCCGGACGACAAAACAAAATGGCCTTCCAGCAACGCATCTGCCGCCCGAAATTCCTGCAGAACTTTTTCCGGTTTCATGGTGTCTCCTATGGCGTGAAAATGACCCGATTCGCGTCACTTATGATGCGACTTCCGCGAATGGCCGCAACAAGTTGCTCCATATGTTCAACATCACGCACTTCGACATCCACTGTTAGCTCACAAAAATCATCATTCAGCTGTATCAAACTGAGATTGGTAATATTGGCATCAAAATCGGCAATGGTTTGCGTGATGATGCTCAAAGAACCGGTGCGATTGACGGCCGTCATATCAATGCGGCTGGCAAATAAATCACCCTCATTGACTTCCCACTGCATCGGCACTTGCCGCTCTAACGGCACATCCAGCACTTGCGGTGCAATGCTGGGATAAACCACCAGGCCGGTGCCGCTGCTCAATACACCGACAATCTCGTCACCGGGCAAAGGAAAGCAGTCATCAGCAATTTTTAATGCCGTGCCGCGCATATCACTGCTGAGCGGCAAAATAGACCGGCGGCGCGCGCCATCTGATACTTTACGCCCAATCAAACCGCGCATGCCTTCTTTAAAACTATCGCGCTTGCGCTTGACTTTGGGGGGCATAACGGCGAGCAAAACATCAGCCGCTGAAATATCACCGCGCCCAACATCAAGGCGAAGCAAATCAAGCGTTTCATAGTGCATGACGCCCAGAGCGCGCTCTAACACGCCGCTATCGGCCTCGATGCCCTCAGCCGCAAACAGATTGTCAATCATCTGTCCACCAAGCTTGATGTAATCGGCTTCTTCGCGCTCGCGCAAAGCATGGCGAATGGCGGCGCGCGCCTTACCGGTGATGACATGATGCAGCCAATTTTCCGACGGCAGATTGTTTTCGCCGCGAATAATTTCAATCTCATCGCCGTTCTTTAACAAAGTGCGAAACGGTAATTTCAGCCCATTAATACGCACGCCGACACAGCTATTGCCGATAGCCGTGTGCACGGCATAGGCAAAGTCTAACGCCGTTGCGCCGCGCGGCATGGCAATTAAGCGTCCTTTCGGGGTGAAGCAAAACACCTGATCGGTAAACAATTCCAACTTGGTGTTTTCCAGAAACTCTTCCGCCGTCTCGCCCTTTTGCAATTGCTGCACCATATCTTGCAGCCAATTAAACGGCTCGATTTTCTCAATATCCGGTTTTTCGCGCGTGCCTTCTTTATAGAGCCAATGCGCGGCAACGCCTCTTTCGGCAATATCGTGCATTTGCCGCGAACGAATTTGCACCTCAACACGCTGGCGGTTCGGTCCGATAACCGTTGTATGCAGCGAGCGATAGCCGTTTAGCTTCGGCGTCGAGATATAATCTTTATAACGGCCCGGCACATATTGGTATGTCTGATGCAAAACGCCCAAAGCGCGATAACAATCATCATCTGTGTCTGTCACCATGCGATAGCCGAAAATATCCGATAATTGCTCTAGCGAAATCGACTTGTTTTGCATTTTGCGCCAAATGGAAAACGGTCGCTTTTGTCGGCCATAAACTTGGGCTTTTATGCCCTTTTCAAGCATTAAGGCAGAAAACGAATAAGCAATTTCTTCAAGCATATCGCCGCTTTGTTCGCTCAATTCACTGAGCCGCTCAGTCACCAGGGCGCGCGCGTCGCTGTTAAGTACGGCGAAAGATAAATCTTCCAGCTCCTCGCGAAAGTTTTGCATGCCGATGCGACCGGCCAGCGGCGCATAAATATCCATTGTCTCTTGCGCGATGCGGCGACGTTTTTCTTCTTTTTCGATAAAATGAAGCGTCCGCATATTGTGCAAACGGTCTGCCAGCTTGACCAGCAAAATGCGAATATCGCTGGCCGTGGCGACCAACAGCTTGCGAAAGTTTTCGGCTTGCGCCGCGCCTTCTGACGACAATTCCAACAGAGACATTTTCGTCACGCCATTGACCATATCGGCAATTTCGCGACCGAATAGGTCTTCAATTTCGGTGAACGTCGTCTCGGTATCTTCAATCGTATCGTGCAGCAAAGCCGTTGCGATACTGGCCGTGTCGAGATGCAAATCAGTGAGAATACCGGCGACCTCTACCGGATGAGAAAAATACGGGTCGCCTGAGGCGCGCTTTTGGTCGCCGTGTTTTTGCGTGGCGAACACATAAGCGCGGTTGAGCAAGTCTTCATTGGCTTGCGGGTCATAACCGCTGACGCGGTCGACAAGCTCGTATTGGCGCATCATGGGCGGGCGCTCCCGCAAATGTTGCACATCATGCGTATGGAGGCGCGAGCCGAAGCGCGCGCGGGTAAAGCGGATATAAGCTTACTCGCCGCGGCCATCACCTTTGTCTTTCGGACCGGCAGCTTCCAATGATTGCAGCGCGGCGAGAATATCATCTTCGCTCATCTCAACCATTTCTTCGCTTGGGGCGGCGGCGGCATCTGCATGCGGCAAGGCCGGCGCGACAATGATATCATCTTCCGGCTCATCAATATCAACCTGCTTTTGCAGCGAGCCGACGAGGTCTTCGCGCACTTCATCAGGCACGACTTTTTCATCTGCAATTTCACGCAGCGCAACGACAGTGTTTTTGTCGTTATCGCGCTCAACCAGCAACTCGGCACCGGCCGACATGCCGCGCGCGCGGTGGGCTGCAAACAGCACCAGTTCAAAACGATTGGTGACTTTGTCGACGCAATCTTCAACGGTTACACGAGCCATAATCTCATCCTTTATTCGATTTAGATTTTATTTATGCCTGTCGCCCTGTTAGCGCAACAAAAAAATGGTTTAATCCAGTTTTTTCAGGCCTTTGCGCTGCATGGGAGAAAGCTGCGAAATGAGCGTTTCGATACATATTTTGGAATGCGGATGCCGCCAGCCGGGCGCAATATCGCGCAGTGGATACAGCACAAAGCCACGCGCCGCCATGCGCGGATGCGGAATTTGCGCCATCGCGCCATGCACTTCGTCATGATAGCTGACAATATCGATATCCAGCGTGCGCGGCCCCCATTGTAAACGGCGCTGCCGCCCGAAAGCCGCCTCCAGCGCATGCAGCCGATGCAACAGCGCGACAGCGGGCGTCACGCTGCGCACTGCCACCACCGTATTGATATAATCGCCCTGCGCCGCACCATTTACCTTTGGCCCGACCGCAGCCGAGCGATAAAGCGGCGCGCGCGCCACCACATGCGCCCCACAAAGCGGCAAATTATCAATCGCCGCCGCGATAAGCTGCTGCGAGTTGGCGAAATCGCCGGAAAGATTGCTGCCCAATGCCAGATAAATCATGCGCCCTACCTACAAGACTTTGTGAATGGGGGCAAACCGCCTATGATGCGGCATGAGCTCGCCCATCCTTCCTTCTGCCGTATCCTCTGCCCTACCGGAGCATGATTGCCAAATCTGCCCGCGCCTTGCCGCCTATCGGGCCGAAAACCACGCCGCGCATGGCGACTGGTTTAACGCGCCCGTGCCGTGCTTTGGCGACCCTGAAGCTGAGTTATTAATCGTCGGCCTCGCGCCCGGCGTGACGGGGGCTAATCGCACGGGTCGGCCTTTCACCGGCGATTGGGCCGGTGATTTGCTTTATGAGACGCTGGCAAAATTTGGCTTCAGCACCGGCACTTACAACCGAGAGCATATGATTGGGCATATTGATGACGGGCTGCGGCTCAATAATTGCATGATTACCAATGCGGTGCGCTGTGTGCCGCCGCAAAACAAGCCCATCGGCGCGGAAATAAACGCCTGCCGCCCTTATTTGGCGGCGCGGCTGGCCAGCCTGCCAAAGCTAAAAATTGTGCTGTCGCTGGGCAAAATTTCGCATGACAGCGTGCTGCGCGCCGTTAATGAGAGTGTTAATGCGAGTGGCGGCGGTGTGAAGCTGAAAGACGCGCCCTTCGGCCACGCCACCAGCTATGACCTATCTGAATACGGCGCAAACTTCACGCTGATGTCGAGCTATCACTGCTCGCGCTACAAC
>CBFHPF010000024.1:0-17806 GCA_965657665.1 Alphaproteobacteria bacterium
ATTTAATGCCGACCGGCTTACCGGTGGCTTTTTTTACCCGCCCGATAAGCGCCGCCAATTGTTCACCATTGCCGACATCGCGCCGCCGATTGGGCGAGATACTGTCTTCGCCTTGCTCAATGCCGCGCGTTTCAGCAATCAGCGCATCGACTTTTGCGCCCGGCAAAATGCCGCCCTTACCGGGTTTTGCACCTTGCGACAGCTTAATCTCAAACATGACGATTTGCTCATTTTCGGCTAAGGCCGCCAGTCGGTCATAATCTAAATTGCCGTCAGCATCGCGCACACCATAATTGGCTGTGCCGATTTGAAACACCGTATCAGCGCCGCCTTCGGCATGAAAACGCGAAAACCCGCCCTCGCCCGTATTGTGCCACGCGCCGGCCATTTTCGCCCCTTGCGACAGAGCCAAAACCGCATTGGACGACACCGCGCCATAAGACATGCCGGAAATATTAAGATAGCTATCGGTTGTATAGGGCTGCGCCGTGTCTGGCCCGAAAGTGACTTTTT
This sequence comes from Alphaproteobacteria bacterium, assembly GCA_965657665.1. Lineage (GTDB taxonomy): Bacteria > Pseudomonadota > Alphaproteobacteria > RS24 > RS24 > UBA8337. The sequence goes on from CBFHPF010000024.1 coordinate 514, forward strand.
TCACATGCAGCACATCTTCTTCCAACACCGGATAAAAACTATTGGCGAAGCGCACCGCGCCATCGGCATGCAATTGATAATCTGAGCCGAACGCAATCACGCCGTCATGGTCGTCGGCCATATCATTGACGAACTCGCGCTGAAACCGGTTGAACGGCAATTCTTCGCGGTCGGCGGCGAAAAAATAAGTGCGCAGAAAAACGCCCAATTCCTGCAAAATATAGCGCATATGGCCGATAATCGGATAATTGCGAAAAATCGCATTGCGGCTTTGATGGCGGTCGCGCCAATAGACCAGCAATAGAAAGACAAGGAGCAGACCGAACAGACTGAGCAGCGCGGCGGTTAAAATCTCGGCAATTTCAGCTGCTAATCCCATGTGATATCTCCTGTGCCCCGTCTAATATGCAATGCCTGATATGTAGTGTCTGGTATGCAATGCCTGATATGTGGTGCCTGATATTAGTGCCTTATCTGTTGACGGCTAAAAGACAAAAGCGTTTGTGATTTATTCTTCGCTTTACGCCAAACACCTTAGCATAAAACTAACGCGCTTAATTCGAAACAACTGTAAGCCGAACAGCGGCAATTATCCAGTTCATGTTATGTGAGCAGAGTTATTTAGGCAGAGTTATTTCGGCACATTATGATGCACCGCCAAAGACCCCTTGCCAAACGGCGCGGCACCATCGCGATTATAGCCACTGACGATATTTTGTTCAGCCAATAAAACATCCAGCGCGTTTTGGCTTTTTAAAATATCGCTGACGGTTTTTTGCGCCGCTTGCGGCAAAGCAAAATAATGCCGCTGCAATTCTTCCAAACACCAAACCCGATAGGCCGAGACCGGCAATTTATCATAATACGTGCCTTGCATGGTGACGCTATAAAACGCCGCACCGTTTTCATGGGCGCGCGCATTTTCATTTAAGCTGACAAGATGCGTCTCACCGATTTGTTTGATGAGCGGCAAAACATCTTGCGGCAATTCATTGGGCAATTCATCACCCCAATCGCGGTCACCAGCTGTCCACACACGCATCACCCACGCCATAACATGCGGCGCGGTTTCGCGCATGATTTTGGACGGCACGGGATCCATAGAAAAATGCCGCAAAAGCGGCCCCATCAGGCCGATATCCGCCAGTGTCACGCGCCCGCCCAAAAGATAATCACGGCGTGCAAAAATCGGGTCCAACATGCGCAACAATCCCAAATACGCATCTTCAACATGGCCCCAAGTTTGCGCGTTCACCCCATCGCGGCGGACGAAAAAATCGCGCTGCCGCCGATAAGTGCGCCAACGTTTCAAAAAGCCCGGAACAGGCACATCAAGGCCTATTTCATCAACGATCTGGCGGCGCAATAGTTGCGCACTTTCCCAATACGACCAGCGATAATGCATGGCCGGTCGCCAGAGATATTCATCGGCATAATCTTCAATCAGACGGGCGAAAAATGCCAAACCCGGGTCAGCCGGTAAAATCGGCCGCGCCGGATATTCGCCTTCCAGCCAATCAATCATCGGCGTGCTGTCAGTGATAAGCCGCCCATCAGCCAAGCGCATAACGGGCATTTGCAGCGCGCCGGTTTCGGCGGGAAACTCGGTCATAAATTGCTTTGCCGTCATTGATTGATACTCAAACGGGATTTGCTTGGCGCGCAAATAGGCTTCCATCTTGCCGGTAAAATAAGAAATTTTCAGTCCGTAAAGCGTCAGCATGGCCCCCTCCCTTTTACATTATATTTTTGCATCATGAGAGAAACCGCGAACCGGGTCTAGGGCAAAAGGTGTGGCGGACAGAGAGGGATTGGGTACAAGGGCTAGGCTGCTTGTCAGCCCCAGCCCGCATTGCCCCAGCGCAGGGGCGCAGCCCCGAAGTCGGCGAACCCGATAAAAAATGGCGGACAGAGAGGGATTCGAACCCTCGAGACGCTATAAACGCCTACACGCTTTCCAAGCGTGCGCCTTCAGCCACTCGGCCACCTGTCCTACCGTTTTGACAGAGGCCAGCGCAAGGCGGGTTAAGGTTCACTTCGTTCCCCAAACCCTTTTAGCGTCGGCCACCTGTCCTGCTGATGGCATTTATAATCGGCTGAGCGATGGTTGCAAGATGGATTAAGACTTAATCATCCATTTTCAAAGCCCGAAACGAAGGAGAAACCGCTTCAAGCTATGACGTCTCGCGGTAAAAGGGCTTGCTGAGCGCAAGCTAAGCCTAGCCCGCCTTCCGCCAGCGAAGTGACCGCAGGGAACGAAGTCGGCCCGTTGTTCTAATCATCCATTTTCAGCGCTTTGATAAATGCGTCTTGGGGAATATCGACCCTGCCGAATTGGCGCATTTTCTTTTTGCCTTCTTTTTGTTTGTCCAGCAGCTTGCGTTTACGGCTGACATCGCCGCCATAGCATTTCGCCGTTACGTCTTTTCTCAGCGCAGCAATGGTTTCGCGCGCAATCACCTTGCCGCCCAAAGCAGCTTGAATGGGAATTTTGAACAAATGGCGCGGTATCAGCCCTTTCAGGCGCTCGCACATGGCGCGGCCTCGGCTTTCCGCATTATCGCGGTGCACAATGGTCGACAGCGCGTCCACCGGCTCGGCATTCACCAAAATCGCCATTTTCACCAAATCACCGGTGCGGTAATCGGAAATTTGATAATCAAAACTGGCATAGCCGCGCGTCACGCTTTTCAGCCGGTCGTAAAAATCAAACACCACTTCATTAAGCGGCAATTCATATTCCAGCATGGCGCGCGTGCCAGCATAAGACAGATTAATCTGGCGTCCGCGGCGGTCTTCGCACAGCTTCAACACCGCGCCCATATATTCATCAGGCACCAAAATCGAGGCCTTAATCCACGGCTCATCAATATGGTCAATTTTCACCACATCGGGCATATCAGCTGGATTATGCAGCTCTTCCATCGAGCCATCATTCATATGCAGTTGATAGACCACAGACGGCGCTGTGGTGATGAGGTCGATATCAAACTCGCGCTCAATGCGCTCGCGAATAATTTCGAGATGCAGCAAACCCAGAAAGCCGCAACGGAAGCCAAAACCCAAAGCGGCTGACGTTTCCATCTCAAAATCAAAGCTGGCATCATTGAGCCGCAGCTTGGCCATGGCTTCGCGCAAATCTTCAAACTGCGCTGAATCTGTCGGGAAAAGCCCACAGAACACCACAGGCTGAGACGGCTTAAAACCGTCCAAAATATCGGTGCAGGGTTTTTTATCTTCCGTCACCGTGTCACCGACACGGGTATCAGCCACTTGTTTAATGGCGGCGGTGAAATAACCGATTTCGCCCGGCCCCAACGCATCGACCGTATCGCGCTTGGGACGAAACACGCCGACTTGGTCCACCGGATGGGTGGCACCGGTCGACATCATGCGAATTTTCGTGCCTTTTTTCAGCGTGCCATCTATCACCCGTACCAACACCACAACGCCCAAATAAGCGTCATACCAGCTATCCACCAGCATGGCTTTCAACGGCGCGTCAGGGTCACCGACCGGCGGCGGCAATTGCGTCACAATCGCTTCCAGCACATCATCAATGCCAAGGCCGGTTTTGGCCGAAATATCGACGCTGTTTTCAGTGTCCAGCCCGATAACTTCTTCAATTTGGGTTTTCACCCGCTCCGGCTCGGCGGCGGGCAGGTCAACCTTATTGAGCACCGGCACAATCTCGTGGTCGACATCAATCGCTTGATACACATTGGCCAAGGTTTGCGCCTCAACCCCTTGGCTGGCATCAACCACCAAAAGCGAGCCTTCACACGCCGCCAGAGAGCGGTTTACCTCATAGGCAAAATCAACATGGCCCGGCGTATCAATCAGATTGAGCTGATACGTCTCGCCATCTTGCGCGGTATAATCCAGCCGCACGGTTTGCGCTTTAATGGTGATGCCGCGCTCGCGTTCAATGTCCATATTATCGAGCACTTGCTCAGACATTTCGCGCGCGCTTAACCCGCCGGTCAATTGAATCAGCCGGTCGGCCAAAGTCGACTTGCCGTGGTCAATATGGGCAATGATAGAAAAATTGCGAATATGGCTTCGGGTTTCAGCACTCATGCTTGGGATATAGCACCCCGTCGCCTCAACGCCAATGCGTCAATTGGGCATTAAGTGAGAGCCAATTAGCCCCGCAATTTACCGCCGCATGCTTTTTCGACCGCCGCGGTGATTTTTTCTGCCACGGCTTCGATTTCCGCATCTGTCAGGGTTTGCTGCTGTGGCTGCAAGGTCACTTCCAGCGCGACGGACTTCATGCCGTCGGGCACGCTGCCGCCTTCAAACACGTCAAACACCCGCACTTGCGAAATGAGCTTTTTATCCGCGCCTTTTGCCGCCCGCACCATATCGGCGGCGCGCTTGTCACGCGCCACTTCAAATGCAAAATCGCGCCGCACGGCCTGCAGGTTCGACAAAGCCAAGGCCGCCCGCGCCGTGGAGGCCGAGGCTTTCGGTGCCGGCACAGTTTCCGGCCAAACCTCAAACGCCACCACCGGCCCGCTCAACCCAAAGCTTTGCAATAAAGCCGGATGCACTTCGCCAAACGCCGCCATGGGCTGTTTGGGATTGCGCGCCAAAATGCCCGAACGGCCCGGGTGATACCAAGTCAGGCCGTTCGCCTCATCAATCGGCAAAATTTGCAGACTATCCGCCGCGACACCACACGCCGCCAAAGCGGTTTGTGCATCGGCGCGCGCCTGATAGGCGTCAACCGGTGCAGCCGCGGCTTGCCAGCTTTTCATTTGCGCCAAACCGGCGCGAATGCCACTGGCGGCAAAACGTTGCGCGCCCGGTGTTGCTGCCAAAAATTCATGGCCCAATTCAAACAACTCAATGCCCCGCGCGCCGCGGTCGCTATTGCGCGCAGCGGCTGCCAAAAGGCCCGGCAAAAGCGACGGGCGCATATGGCTTAATTCGGATGAAATAGGATTGGCCAGCTTCAACCCATCGGCCACCCCAAAGGCTTGCGCTTGGGCTTCAGACACAAATGACCAAGTCACCGCCTCAACCAGACCGCGACCGGCCAACGCACGGCGCATTAAGGCCGCGCGGCGTTGACCCAATGTCAGCGTAGGCTTGGCAACACCGGCGCGCTTCGGCAATGGCGTGGACGGCACTTCATCAAGGCCGTGAATGCGGGTAATTTCTTCGACAATATCTGCGCCATTTGTCTCGCTATCAATATCAGGCCGCCAGCTTGGCGCGCGTAATTGCCAATCTGTTTCACCCGCCTCAAGCACCTCAAAGCCAAGTTTTTCAAGAATATCGCGCATGCGCTCTGGCGCTAAATCAAGGCCAGTCAGCGCTTTAACCCGCGTCGGCGCGAAGCTGATTTGCGTGTTGTTTTGCGGCACATCACCCGCCATCACCGGATGCGACGGCGTGCCGCCGCAAATATCGATAATCATGTGCACGGCCAAATGAAGCCCGCTTTCAACCGACGCCGGGTCAACGCCGCGCTCAAACCGGTAGCGCGCATCGCTCTCAATATGATGATGACGGCCCGACAGCGCAATCGCCACCGGCTCAAACCAAGCGCTCTCAACCAGCACATTTTGCGTGTCCAAAGTCGAGCCGCTTTCCAGCCCGCCCATAATACCGGCCAGACCCAGCACGCCATTATCATCGGCAATCACACAATCACTGTCGCGCAATTCATAGGTTTCTTCGTCCAAAGCGACAAAACTTTCGCCCGCCTTGGCCTGGCGCGCGCGCACTGTGCCGGTTAATTTATCGGCATCATAAACATGCAAAGGGCGACCGCGGTCATAGGAAATATAATTCGTGATATCGACCAGCGCATTAATCGGATTGAGGCCAATGGCTTTCAACCGCGTCTGCAACCACGCCGGACTTTGGGTATTTTTAACGCCTTTAATGAGACAACCGGCAAACACCGGACATGTGTCGCCATCTACCGCAAGAGAGACATCAGAAACATTGTCAGAAACATTGTCGTCTTTTTGCGCCACAACAGCATTGACTGTATCGGCCTTCAGCGTGCCGAGACCCGCCGCTGCCAAATCGCGGGCAATGCCGCGCACGCCCAAACAATCAGGGCGGTTTGGCGTGATGGCAATTTCAATCATCGGGTCGGTTTGCCCCAAAGCCTGCGCCGCCGGTGTGCCAATGGTCGCGTCAGACGGCAATTCAATAATCCCATCATGGTCGTCGCTCAAGCCAAGCTCGGCGCCCGAACACATCATGCCATTGCTTTCGACACCGCGAATTTTCGCTTTGCCCAGCACCATGCCATTGGACGGAATAACTGCGCCTTGTTGGGCCAAAATGCCTTTGAGACCGGCCCGCGCATTGGGCGCGCCGCAAACCAGCTTTTGCTCGCCCTGACTGCTTTTCACGGTGCAGATTTGCAATTTATCAGCGTCGGGATGCGGCTCGGCAGCGATAATTTCAGCCACTTCAAAACCGGTGAACATCGCCGCCGGATCAACCAGCTCTTCGACTTCCAATCCGATAAGCGTCAGCTTCTCGACAATCGCCTCCAAAGACGCGTCGGTTTCCAAATGCTCGTGCAACCAGGATAGGGTAAATTTCATCATCCGCTCCTATTGTCCGGTAACCGCATTGAGCGATGCATTGAGCGATGCATTGGACAAGCCACCGGCCAGTCCGGGCACATCAATCGGCACAAAGCCGTAATGTTTCAGCCAGCGTAAATCGGCTTCAAAAAATGCCCGCAAATCCGGTGCGCCGTATTTCAACATGGCAAGGCGGTCAATGCCCATGCCGAATGCAAAGCCTTGATATTTATCGCCATCAATACCGGCATGGCGCAAAACATGCGGATTAACCATGCCCGAGCCGCCAATTTCCATCCACTCATCACCTTCACCGACAATCAGCTTGTCACCTTCACGCCCCTTATTAACCCTGTGACACGGCATGTCGATTTCCATGCTCGGCTCGGTGAACGGAAAATAGCTCGGGCGAAAACGAATGGATAAATCATCCACCTCAAAGAAAGCAGCCAGAAACGCCTCCAGCACATATTTCAAATGCCCCATATGAGTTGTTTCATCGACCACAAGTCCCTCAACCTGATGAAACATCGGCGTGTGGGTCTGGTCGCTGTCGCAGCGGTAAGTGCGGCCCGGCGCAATAAAGCGGAACGGCGGACCACTTTTGTCTTCTTGTCCGGCTTGCATGGTGCGCACTTGCACGGGCGAGGTATGCGTGCGCAAAACAAGCGGCTCGCCGTCTTCTTGGCTTTCCAAATAAAACGTATCGTGCATTTGCCGCGCCGGATGCGCGTCCGGAATATTCAGCGCGGTAAAATTGTAAAACTGGCTTTCAATATCAGGGCCTTCGGCAACATCGAAACCCATATCGGCAAAAATAGCGGCAATCTCTTCCATCACCTGAGACACCGGATGCAAACGACCGGCAAGCTGCGGGTCATCGGCCAAGGGTAAGGTCATGTCTTGTGTTTCAGCCAGCAAGCGGGCGTTCAAAGCCGCGCTTTCCAGTGCGGTTTTTTTATCCGCCAGCGCCGCCGTCAAGCGGTCACGCATTTGATTGAACAGCGGGCCATTGGTTTGGCGTTCTTCAGCACTCATCGCCCCCAAGGTTTTCAGCAAGGCCGAAACCGTGCCTTTTTTACCCAAGGCGGCAATGCGAATATCTTCCAATGCGGCGACATTATCTGCCGCCTCAATGGCTTTAGAAATATCGGCTTCCAACTGTTTTGCGTCGCTCATCGCGTCACTCTTTTTTCTGTTTGCTCAAAAAAAACCCGCCCACAAATATTCAGACAATGTCTGATTTTGCGGGCGGGGTAATGGTGCAAGGGGCGTGTGCCCCCGTCAAATGCTTTATGCGGATTAGCCGAGCGCAGCGCGCGCTTTACCGACCAGCGCTTCAAAAGCAGCCGGTTCGTGGACAGCTAAATCAGCCAGCACTTTGCGGTCAACTTCAACACCGGCTTTACCCAGCCCGTTGATAAACTGACCGTAAGGCAGGCCGTGAGAACGGCTGGCCGCATTGATACGCTGAATCCACAAAGCGCGGAAATTGCGCTTGCGGGCGCGGCGGTCGCGATAAGCATATTGCCCGGCTTTTGTAACGGCCTGCTTGGCAACCCTGATGGTATTTTTGCGGCGACCGTAATAGCCTTTGGCTTTTGATAGAACTTTTTTATGGCGTGCGTGGGACGTCACACCGCGTTTTACACGAGACATGGCAGGTCCTCCTTAACCGTTGGGCAGAAATTTACGCACGACTTTCGCATCCTGCGGTGACAGCACTGTTGTGCCGCGCTGGTTGCGAATTTGTTTATTGGTGCGTTTGATCATACCGTGGCGTTTACCGGCTTGACCGGCGCGCACTTTACCCGAGGCCGTAAGCTTAAAGCGCTTTTTGGCTCCCGATTTGGTCTTCATTTTGGGCATTTCGTCATCCTTTCAAACTTTCGGCAATGTTTCGAAAAACCTGCCGTTTGCGATACAAATCAACCGACATGGCAGCCCTTATCAGCCAGAAGGTTGAGCCGAGCGATTATTTCCATATTTGGCTATAATCTCTCAAGCAGCGCGTGTTATACGAAAAACCAACAAAATTGCAAGCAAAAGGCGCATCATGACAGCCGAAAAGCCGACCCGCGTAAAACCGCTCAACATCGCCCATCGCGGTGGCGCTGATTTATGGCCGGAAAACACCCTGTCGGCTTTTGCCGAAGCCATTGCGTGCGGTGCAGACGGCATTGAATTTGATGTTCAGCTTTCTGCCGATGGCGCATTGATGGTGCACCATGACGGGCGGCTGAAACCGGATGCGACGCGCCTTAACGGGCAGTTTATTGAAAAGCCGACACCCAAGCTGAACACGCTAAGCTGCGCGCAATTGCGCCAATATGATGTCGGCACACTGGATGCAGACAGCGCTTATGGCGCACGCCGTGCCGGTCGCGCCAATATGGATAATCTGCGTATTCCTACTTTGCGCGAGTTGGAAGATTTGGTGGCAGAAAAAGCCAAGCCAGGTTTTCGGCTTTATTGCGAATTGAAAACCGATATGGCGGGCGACAAAAGCGAAGCGGAAAAACTGGCCGAAGCCTATTTAATAGCGCTGGAAACCTCGCCCTTGGCCGATAATCATATTGTCATCTCATTTGATTGGCGCTGTCTCAATAGGGTGCGCCGCGCGCGCCCCGATATGGCGCATGCCTACACAACCATGGGTTTTGACGAAACCGACCCGTCTCACGAAGCCCGTCATTCAGACGCGCCATTAGCCGCCGCCATTCGCGCCGCATCGCAAAACGGTGCGCCATGGTGGGATGGCTATGATTGGCGCGATATGGATGGCGCGACGCATGGCGAAAAGGTTTTGCGGGCCATTTATGCCGCAAACGGCAAGGGCTGGTTTGGTGAAAAATCCGATATGAGCGCGGCGAATATCGCGATAGCAAAAAAATGGCAGCTAACGCCGAGTGCATGGACCGTCAATCAGCCCGATGAGATGCATGCATGTGCAGCGCTTGGTGTTGATGCCATCATCACCGACCGACCCGATATATTGGCAGAAATTAATCGCTCAGAAATCTAGCGCGGCGCAATTACCATAATCATTTGCCGCCCTTCCATTTTGGGCATGGCTTCGACTTTGGCAATTTCCGCTGTCTCATCTTTCACGCGGTTGAGCACATCCATACCGAGGCTTTGGTGCGCCATTTCGCGACCGCGAAACCGCATGGTCAATTTGACCTTGTCACCGGCTCCGAGGAATTTGACCACATTGCGCATTTTGACTTCGTAATCATGCGTGTCGATATTCGGCCGCATTTTGATTTCTTTAACATCAACGGTTTTTTGCTTTTTACGCGCTTCGCTGGCTTTTTTCTGTTCTTGATATTTCAGCTTACCATAGTCGAGAATTTTACAGACCGGCGGGTCGGCATTGGGCGACACTTCGACAAGGTCGAGCCCCTCTTCTTCTGCCATAGCCATTGCCGAGTCCGTATCGACAATGCCCATTTTTTCTCCCGTTGCGCCGATAAGAAAAACTTTCGGCGATGTAATCAAACGATTTACGCGCGGGCCCTGCTGACGCTGAGGCTGCGCGGCGTGCGGTCTACGTGCTATGGCTTCGCTCCTTTTGCTATTGCCTGAACCGGCGATAAACGCCGACTGAGCCTAGGTTTAGGCGATATGAGAGCGAAGTCAATCACTAATAGTCGCGCCCAAGGCGGTGTTCATATCATCAAGCCAAACCGGGCGCGGCCAAATGAAAAGGCGCAAATGGCGCAATCTTATGCGGTTTGGCTGCACGACAGCGGTGAAATGCCGCCAAGAAATGCGCCGTATCAAGGCCAAAGCCCCGCGCAAACCAAGCGGTCCATAAACCCAAATTTCATCGGCTTGCCATTTTTGTTTTTGCTGCTGTGTATCAATCAACACAGTGATAGACGCCGCACGCGGATAAAGCGCGGCGAGCGCGGCATGCACTTCATCATCGGCCATGCCGACGCCAATCAGTAAAACACCACCCGGCTCACGCACAGCGCGCATCAGCCAATAAGCTCTTTATAAACCTGCAATGTGCGATTGCACATGGCGGTGCGAGTATAATTTTCAAGCACATTGACGCGGCCATTTTCGCCCAATTTTTGGCGTTCCGACACGCTCATCGCCAGCGCTTCATCAATCGCTGCTGCCAAATCTTCAGCATGGTCGGGCGTCACCAAAAAACCGCTACCGCCCGCATCAGCCGCTTTGGCAATCACGGTTTCACGAAACCCACCGGCGTCAGAGGCAATCACCGGCAAAGATGCCGCTTGCGCTTCAATTGTTGTTCGACCAAACGGCTCGGCTATTGTGCTCGGCATAACCGCCAAATCAGCCGCCGCATAGGCCGCTGGCATATCGTTTTCATGACCGGCCAAAACCAAGCGGTTTTGCATATCGGTACTTTTAGTAATGGCCTTTAAGGTTTCGACATACTCATCGCGCCCTTGTGCATCGCCAACGCAAACCACATAAGGCGCGGTGTCAGATTTCAGCTGATGCACTGCGTGCAGCAAAATGTGTTGGCCTTTCCAACTGGTCAATCGCGCCGGGCATATAATAACAAAAGCCGAGGCTGGCACCCCCCATTGGGCGCGCTTATTTTTTATATCGGCCTCGGAAAACCGCTTGCGATCAAGCGCTGCCGGGTCACACCCGCGCGGAATAACCCGCAGGGCCGTTTCGCGAATACCATGCACTTGAAAGATGCGCGCTGCGGTGAAATGAGAATTGGCAATGGTCAATCGCCCGCGCGTCATGACCGAATTATAGAATACTTTCAGGCGCGGGGTTTCATGCACTTTCGAATGATACGTCGCCAAATAAGGCCGCCGCACGCGCCGCGCCGCCAGAAGCGAAGACCAACATGGCGCGCGCGAACGACCGTGAATAAGATCGACTTTTTCATCGCGCATCAGTTGCGCCAGTCGCCTGATATTGGCCCAGATGGTAAATGGGTTTTTCGACGCAACCGGTAAATTGAATATCTCACCACCGGCTTTTTCAATCGCCGTGCTTAACGACCCGCCTTCGCTGGCCACGAGCGCCCGACCACCGGCTTTCACGACCGCCTCGGCCATTTCCCAAGTAGTGATTTCTGCGCCACCGGTTTCCAATTCCGGCACCACTTGCAATATCGTGCGGCCGGTTAAATCAACAGCCTCCGTCGACGGCATGGTAAAGCGCTCACTCACATAGTTTCCTTTCGCATCACGGCACTATCAGTCATAATCGGTTTCACGAAAAACGCCAACACACAGACCAACACGCAGGCCAACACAGAGGCCAAAACACTGGCAAAAACACAAGACATGAGAGGATTGCCCCATGCCATTTCTGACCCGCCCCGCCACAGCCGAGATGGCGGAACAAAAAATTGCTTATGAGCAAATTGCCGCTAAGGGAGGTGACGGGCCCGGGGTGATTTTTTGCGGCGGCTTTCGCTCTGATATGGGCGGCACAAAAGCCATGGCCTTGGCCGCGTGGGCCGAAAAATCGGGCCGTGCCTATACGCGATTTGACTGGTTCGGGCATGGTCAATCATCGGGGGCGTTCACCGATGGCACGATGAGCCATTGGCGCGGCGACTTGCCTTGTCTGTTGGACAATATTTGCGAAGAGCCACAAATTCTCATCGGCTCCAGTTTCGGCGGCTGGCTGTCGCTTATGGCGGCACTGGACCGGCCTGAAAAAATTGCCGCCTTGGTGCTTATCGCACCGGCTGTCGATATGACCGAGCGGCTGATGTGGGCAAGGTTTTCGCAAAAAGCGCGACAAAAATTAGCTGATGAAGGGCTGATTTATGACCCGTCTGAATATGACCCTGAAGGCTATCCGATTACCCGTGCGCTGATTGAAGACGGGCGCACGCATATAATGCTGGATGATAAAATTAATATCACTGTGCCGGTGCGTATTTTGCACGGCCAAAAAGACGATGCCGTGCCGTGGCAATTATCGCTCGAATTGGCCGAGCAATTAACCAGCGATGATGTCGATTTGCATTTGATAAAAAACGGCGACCATCGCCTGTCTGAGCCGGACGAGATTGCCCGCCTTATTCGCCTATTGGAAAATTTGCCGGTTTAGCCATTGGGCCAAAAAGATAGAGTTAAAAATCGCCCGCCTCATATAAAGCACGCAAGCCTTCGCGATAGCTTGGATAGCGTAAATGCACGCCCAGCTCATTTTTTATCCGGTCATTTTTAAGCCGCTTATTCTCGCCGTAAAAACTTTTCGCCATGGGCGATAAATCGGCTTGCGCAAACGGCACAAGCGGCGGCGCATCAACGCCCAATAGCTCAGCCGCAAAAGCAACCACATCTTGCGGCGGTGCCGGTTCATCATCGCATAGATTATACGCGCGCCCCGCATGCGGGCGGTCAATTGACGCCAAAAGAATTTGCGAAATATCGGCTAAATGAATGCGCGAAAAAACCTGCCCCGGTTTGTCGATACGCCGCGCCGTGCCGTTTTTTAACGAGGCCAATTGATTGCGCCCGGGGCCATAAATACCGGCGAGGCGAAAATAATGCATCGGCATTTTATAACGCGCCGCCAACGCACCCCACGCGTTTTCGGCATCCACCCGCCTTTGACCGCGCGCGCCCAAAGGCCCTGCCGGACTGTCCTCATCAATCCACGCGCCCTCATGGTCGCCATAAACACCGGTGGTCGATAAATAGCCCAGCCAGTCTAACTCATCCGCGATATCGGGCTGGTCAGCGAGAATTTTTTGCAAAAGCGGCAAAGCCGGATCGCCGGTTTCGTTCGGGGCGGCAGACAATAATACATGGCTCACACCGTCTAATTGCGCCGCCATTAGACCCGCTTTATCAATCCGCAAAGGAGTGATGTTTTGGCTTTCCAAAACGGCCTGTTTTTCATCATCGCGGCAGGTGGCGGATAAGTGCCAGCCGCGCCCACGTAACGCTTCCGCCAAATCGGCAGCGCAATAGCCATATCCGAAAAACAACATATGCGGCATGCTCACGCCTCCAGCACAGCGTGCCATTCGGCACGCACATCAGCATCGGTTTCGCGCGACATATAAGATGGCGCGAGGCTTTTGGCAGACGCTTCCCCCGACTTTGAGCTTAAATTCAATTCCAATTTCACATCCAATTTCATATCGAGGCGCGCCAATGCCCAAACCGCATGCGCCCGCACAACAGCCGCGCTATCATCAAGGCGGGCCGCAACTGCTGCTCTATGCGCCAGCGTCGGCTCACTCATATTGCCCAACGCAATCAGCACATTGCGAATAAAATTATCGCGCCCGCTGCGCTTTATCGGCGTACCGGCAAAAAAGCTGCGAAACGCCGCCTCATCCAATGTCACCAAATGCAATAAATCCGGCAAATGCATATCTTCATTGAGCGCCAGCTTGGTTTCATGGCTCGCTTTGGCATATTTATTCCACGGGCACACCGCCAAACAATCATCGCAGCCATAAATATGATTGCCCATAAGCGGGCGCAAATCAGCGTCAATCATGCCCTTATGTTCAATCGTCAAATAAGAAATACAGCGCCGCGCATCCAGCTTATAGGGCGCGGGAAATGCATCGGTCGGGCACACATCAAGACAGGCCGAACACGTGCCGCAATGGTCGCTCTCTTCAGCGTCAGGCGCTAATTTCAGCGTGGTGAAAATAGACCCTAAAAAAAGCCAAGAGCCCAATTCACGCGACACTAAATTAGTGTGCTTGCCCTGCCAACCAAGACCGGCTTGCTGCGCCAAGGGCTTTTCCATCACCGGCGCCGTATCAACAAAAACTTTCACCTCGGCACCGGTCTCAGCCACCAAAAGCCGCGCCAGCTGTTTCAGCTTTTTTTTGATGACATCATGATAATCGCGCCGTTGCGCATAAACCGATATGAGCCCATTGCCCTCGGCGTGTAGCCCGTCGAGCGGATTATCCGGCGGGCCATAATTCATCCCCAGCATGATGACACTTTCAGCTTCCGACCAGAGATTTTTAGGCGCGCTGCGTTCATCAACCCGCTCAGCCATCCAGTTCATTTGACCGTGATGACCGGCTTTCAAAAAAGACCGCAAGCCCTCGCCCCGCGCATCCTCAACCGCGGTGGACGCAAAACGACACACATCGAAACCGACCTCGAGGGCAGCGGCGATAATGCGCTGCTTGACGGCGACCGCATCAATTTTGTCATCATCTTTGCGCTTATCGCTCATGCTGCACAGCGCCGCTTAAAAATCAAAATCAGCATAATAAGGCGGCGGGCGCATGCCCGCGACATGGTCAGCCAAAAGCGGGCGAAAAGAAGGCCGCGATTTTAACCGCGCATACCAATCGCGCACATCGGGCCATAATTTCCACGGCACATCGCCGGTATAATCAAGACAAGATAAATGCGCTGCCGCCGTTAAATCAGCCATGCTCATTTCGCCACCGGCCAACCAATCGCGGCTTTGCAGCAAATAAGTCAAATATTCCAGATGCAGATTGAGATTGTGCAAACCGACCCGCACCACTTGCATATCCGGTCCACCGCCGCCATCGCCATCGCTCATAAACCGCCGGTCAATTTTTTCATACGTAATCAGCTTGCCGACTTCGCTATGAAATTTATCGTCGAACCAAGCCGTAATGCGGCGCACTTCGGCGCGTAATAATCCAGCCCCGGGCAATAGTGGCACGGCACCGCCTTTTTCTTCCAACCATTCTGAAATGGCATAATGACCGGCAATTGTGCCGGCCTCGCCAACCAGCACCGGCACTTCACCCGACGGGTTGAGCATTAAAAAATCCAGCCGTCTTTCCCATGGGCGTTCTTCGACATATTCAACGGCAAATTTCTTCTCTCCCAATAAGAGACGAATTTTGCGCGAAAACGGACATACGGATTGATGAAAGAGTGTGGCCATAATGCCAAACTAAGCGTGTTGTCGGCGCGCGGCAAGACCACATATTGCCGAACGCTGCCAAGCGGTATAGCTTGCGCCCATGAGCTTGGAACATATCGCCGTATTGGCCATTATTCAGGGTGTCACCGAATTCATTCCGGTTTCATCATCGGGGCATTTGGTGCTCGGCCATTTATGGCTGGCGACCGACACACAAAATGCGCCGCAAGATGCAGCGATCATCATCGACGTCGCATTGCATTTGGGCACTTTATTGGCCGTGATGGTGTATTTCCGCCAAGATGTGAAGCGTCTTTTAGGCGGGCTTTTTCAATTGCTGACGCGCCAAAACGCCCCTGATGGCAATAAGAATAGCGATGCAGAGAACGATATAAAAGCCGCGCGGCATATGATTTGGGCAACCTTGCCGGTGCTGTGCGCCGCCGCGCTTTTAATGGTCAGCGGGTTACTGTCTGTTTTGCGCCAACCGCATATTGTCGCTTGGGCGAGCATATTATTTGCCATTCCGCTTTATGCCGCCGACCGATTTGGCAAAGCCGGCAAAACCCTCGACATGATGAGCGATAAAAACGCGCTGATATTGGGGCTGGCACAAATGCTGGCACTTATTCCGGGCGCCAGTCGAGCCGGTGTAACCATAACGGCAGGGCGTGCTTTGGGCTTTTCGCGCGAAGCGGCAGCGCGCTATTCCATGCTGATGGCGATGCCGGTGATAGTCTGCTTTGCGCTGGTCGGGCTTTTGGATTTAATCAATAGCGGCGATTGGCAAGCGCTCGGCGCGGCCATTTTCGGCGCGGCTTTGGCGGCGATTTTTGCCTTCATCAGCATTGATATGTTTTTGCGCCTGACCCGCAAGCTCAGCCTATTGCCGTTTGTGCTGTATCGGATTGGCTTGGGCGTCGCGATTTTGAGCTTTTTATAGAGAAACGGGCTTTTTGCCACTTGGGCGATAACGCGCCAAATAATCTGGCAAAATACCGGCAATTGGTTCGGGCGACAGACCCAAATCAGCAAAGCCATTGGCCGCCTCATCAACCACATTGTCTTGCCGCAGCAAAATAAGTTGGTCAGGCGTCAGTAAGGGCTTGGGCATAAATTGCGCAAAACTTGCAATGATTTGCGCCGCCGCAAACGGCATCGGTACCAGCAAACGATCGCGACAAATTTCAGCCAACAGCATTTCCATCAGCTGCTTAAAGCTCAAAATATCCGGCCCGCCTAATTCATAAAGCCCGCTTGGCGCATCGGTGAAACACGCCTCAACAGCAGCGGCGACATCGAAAACCGAAACCGGCTGATAGCAGGTCACACCGCCACCAATCAGCGGCAAAGCCGGTGCCAACATGGCCATTGCAGCGAAACGGTTAAAGAAATCATCTTCCGGCCCAACTACAATAGACGGGCGCAAAATATGTGCTTGCGGTATCGCATCGCGCAATGCCATTTCACCGGCCGCTTTGCTTTGCGCATAAAGCGAGGCGGAATTTTCATCTGCCCCAATGGCAGAAATATGCACGAAATTTTCAATGCCCGCTTCGGCCGCCAACCGCGCCACACGCGCCGCGCCTTGTGCTTGCACAGCCGCAAATTTTTGCTTGCCGGTTTCAAATAAAATACCGACAGCATTGACCACCGCATCCGCGCCATCTAGCGCCGCCGCCACACTGGCATCGTCACGAATATTGGCTTGCACCAACTCGATTTGCCCGGGCGTGCCATTGGTTTTCAATTGCAGAGCTTCATTGGGGCGGCGGGTCGCAATGCGAATGCGCCATCCGCGCTTGGCTAAACGGCGCACAATATGACGGCCAACAAAACCGGTGCCGCCAAATACGGTAATCAATGAATTTTCACCAAGA
>CBFHPF010000025.1:0-17422 GCA_965657665.1 Alphaproteobacteria bacterium
TGGCGCTTGAGGTTGAGCTGGCGGATACGCCGCAAGAGCAGGCGCGCGGGCTGATGTTTGTGAAGCATATGCCGCCGCGCACGGGGATGGTTTTCCCGATGCAGCCGCCACGGCAGGCGCAATTTTGGATGCGTAACACGCTGATACCGCTGGATCTGATTTTCATTTTGCCGGGCGGCACTATTGGGCAAATCGTGACGCGGCTTGATACGTCATCAGATAGGGTGACGCGCTCTATCGATAAAGTCAGTGCGGTTTTGGAATTAAACGCCGGTGAAGCCGCCGCGCTTAATATCGGTATTGGCGATACGGTGCGCATGGCCGGAGTGCGGTTTTAATGTGCGGGCGATTTGCCCTTGCCACGCCGCCTGAGGCGCTGCGCCAATTGGTTGATTTTTCCAATCGGATGAATTTTCCGGCGCGGTATAATATTGCGCCAACCCAGCCAGTGAGCATTATTCGCGCCGAGCCTGAGCAAAAAATGGCTTTGGTCAGTTGGGGGCTGGTGCCGCCTTGGCTGAAGGCCGCGCAAGTGGAGGATAAAGCATCTCGTCCGCAAATAAATGCGCGGGCGGAAACCATCACGGAAAAGCCGAGTTTTAAAAATGCCTTTCGGCGGCGACGTTGTCTTATTCCCGCTGATGCGATTTATGAATGGGACCGCAAAATCGGCCAGCCTTATCGTATCCATCGGCTGGATGAGCAGCCGTTTTTCATGGCCGGAATTTGGGAGATTTGGAGCGGTGCAGATGGCAGTGAAATTGAAAGCTGCGCGATTATTACCACCGCTGCCAATGATACGCTGTCGGATGTGCATCACCGCATGCCAGCTTTGATTGCGCCGCATCAAGCGGCTGATTGGTTGCACACAGCCGAGACCAAGGCGGAGACCCTATTGCCATTATTGGACGATGGGCTGCAAACTGAAATGACCGCGACACCGATATCCAAGCGGGTCAATAAGGTCAGCGAAGACGATGCGGATTTATGGCAAACTCATCGCATCACGCCGCCGCCAAAGCAGATGGATTTATTTTAACGGAGCCAGCATGACTTATATCGACCACATTATTATGGCTGTCAGCGATTTAGAAAAAGCCACGCAAGATTATGCGTTGATGCTTGGGCGTCAGCCTAGCTGGCACGGCACGCATCCTGATTATGGCAGTGCCAACTCATTGTTTCGGCTCGATAATTGTTATCTCGAATTGCTGGCTGCCGACGATAAAAATGGTGGCGAAGGTTGGGCCGCCGACCAAGTAAATCAGACGCTGGAAAGCCAAGGCGAAGGCCTGTGCGGACTGGTGTTCGGCACAGACGACACAGATAGTTTTTTGCACCAAGCGCGCGATAATGGTTTGGCGGCTGCTGACCCGAAGCCCGGGCACGGCATTGATACGGCGAGTGGCAAGCAGCGCAGTTGGCGCAACATGCATTGGGACGCGGACGCCGCGCGCGGCATTTTTTCATTCTGTATTTGTCATGATGATATGGAGGCGTTGCCTCATGCCGAGATTAACGCGGATAGCGCTGATAGTTGTGCCAGCGCGGTTGACCATGTGGTGGTGCAAACGCAAAGCGGCGATGCGGCCAAACAATTTTATGGCACTCAATTGGGCTTGCGATTGGCGCTGGAACAAGATGTGCCGCAATGGGGCGGCACGCAGCTTTTCTTCCGCTCCAACTCCATGTCGGTTGAGGTATTGGCGACACCCAAAGCAGGCGAGCAAGACCGGCTGTGGGGGTTGGCTCTAAAAACCGACAATATCGATGCTATGCAAGCGCGTCTCTCGGCCGCTGATATTGCGGTCTCAGAAGTGCGCGAAGGCCGCAAACCCGGCACGCGTGTGTGCACGGTGAAATCGCATTGCGCCAATGTGCCGACGCTGATTATCGAGCATCCGAAAAACTAAGCGCGTTTTCAGCCGCGGGCGGCGCGGGTGAGGCGGTCGTTTATGGCTTCGCCCAAACCGTCTTGCGGTATTGCCATGATGGCGAGTGATTTACCGTTGCGGGTCGCCAGCGCGTCCATGTCATGCAGCAGGCGAAATAAATGCGCGGCAGCCTCGCTTGTGTCGCCTGTCGGGCTGAGATTGGCAGCGCAATTTGCCGGTGCATCCGGCCCGAAGCCGATAAGCAATTCATTGTCGTCAGCGTTTTTGGCATTCAGGCGAAGCTCAGCCATGGGCGCATAATGGCGGGCTAATCTGCCGGGTGCCAGCTTCGCTGTCGCGTCTTGTGTCTCCTGCAATTCGTCGAGCGGCATGCCCAATACGGCTTCAATATCAGCGCGCGCCAAGCCACCGGCGCGCAACCAAAGCGGCCTATCATCAAGACAACCAACAATGCTCGACTCCACGCCAATGGCGCACACGCCGCCATCCAGCACATTAATATCAGGCAAAAGCGCATGCACATGGGCGGCGGTGCTGGGGCTGAGGCGACCGGAAGGATTGGCACTGGGCGCGACCAAAGGTGCTGCAAAGCGGCGCAATAAACTGCGCGCCAATTCATGCGCGGGCAGGCGAATGGCGATGCTATCGAGACCGGCAGAGGCGAGCGGGTCAACCGGACAATCATCGCTGCGCGGCAGAACCAGCGTCAACGGGCCGGGCCAAAAAGCGGCGGCCAGCTTTTCCGCTTCAGCGTTAAATTGTCCGATGCGTCGCGCGATATCCATATCCGCCACATGGCAGATGAGCGGGTTGAATTGCGGGCGTTGCTTGCTAGCATAAATCGCGGCAATGGCATCACCATTGCGGGCATCACCGGCGAGGCCGTAAACCGTCTCAGTCGGTATGGCTACCGGATGTCCGCGCCGCAAATCTGAAAGGCAGCGTTGCAGCCCGTCCTCATCCGGCGCGATAATGCTCATGCTATTTTTTGACTGCTTTTTTAGGAGCTGGCTTTTTAGCAGGCGCCTTTTTTGCGGCAGGCTTTTTCGCAACAGGTTTTTTAGCTGGTGCTTTCGCAGCCGCAGGCTTCTTAGCAGGCGCTTTTGCAGCAACAGCTTTTTTCGCAGCCGCAGGTTTTTTAGCTGATGGCTTTTTGGCACGGGTAATCAGATTATCCGGCAAAATGCTGAAGATGGAAGCGAGGATGGAATAAATCGCGCCATTAATCACCACCGGGCCACTGCCTGTGCGCACAGCCAAATGCGCCTCGCGCACAACGCGCGGGCTTTCCAGCCAAATGAATTTCGGCATGCGGTTCAATTGGTCCCGCGTACCGGCAACGTCATGAATTTCGGTATAAGTATAGCCGGGGCATGAGGCGACGACATTAACACCGTGCGGACGCAATTCGCGATACAAGCTCTGGCTGAAAGATTTCACATAAGCCTTAATCGGCCCGTAAAGCGTATTGCCCGGCGTGCCCGGCAAATAAGCCGCCACAGAAGCGACATTGACAATATAACCATTGCCGCGCTTGACCATATCGGCGGCAAAAATATGCGCCAGTTCGGTCAGGCCGGTCAGCATGACTTGGATCATATCTTGCTGGGTTTTCCATTTCGATTTGGTGAATTTTTCAGCCACACCATAACCGGCATTATTGACCAGATAATCAATGTTGATTTTCTTCTTCTTGATTTCCGCCGCCAGCTTGGCCGGTGTGTCCGGCTTCGCCATATCGGCCGTGATGACAGTCACGTTTGTGCCATAGGCTTTTTCAAGCTCTTTAGCCAATTGGTTGAGGCGCGGCGCGCGGCGTGCGGTGATGACCAAATCATAATCGCGTTGCGCCAGATAGCGCGCATAGTCGCGACCAATGCCCGATGATGCACCGGTGATTAATGCGGTTCCGGCAATGATACGTTTCGCTTCGGCCATAACTTGTCCCCTAATTGAACTTACACCTTAATCCGACTAGACTGTTAACAACTCAAACAATCATTGCCAAGCATAATTGCGGCAGACAGGAATATCGTGAGCGAGCAAAAGCAAGCAGCAGCGCAAGCGCATGGGCTGCGTTATCCGCATGAAAACAAACCGGCCGAAGGCGAACCCATTGAGGTTGCTGATGGTGTGTTTTGGGTACGCATGCAACTGCCCTATGCGCTGGACCATATTAATTTATGGTTGCTGCGCGATGGTGATGGCTGGTCTGTGGTCGACACTTGCGTCGATATGGAAAGCTCACGCGCGCATTGGGAAAAGCTGTTCAGTGGCTTCATGGCCGGTAAAAAACTGAAAAAAGTCATTGTCACGCATTTGCATCCCGACCATGTCGGTCTGGCCGGTTGGCTGGTCAATCGCTTTGATGCGCGGTTTTATATGACGCGCACGGATTATCTGATGTGCCGCGCTATGGCGGGCGATACGGGTAAAGAAGCGCCCGAAGAAGGCATTCGATTTTATCGCGCCGCCGGATTTAATGATGAGGCACTGGAGCGGTATCGCGCCCGGTTTGGGGGCTTTGGTGAGCATATTCACCCGCTGCCACAAGCCTATCATCGCATTAAGCAAGATGATGTGATCGAGATTGATGGGCGGCAATGGCGCATTGAAATTGGCTCTGGCCATGCGCCTGAGCATGCATGCCTTTATAATGAAGATTTGAATGTGCTGATTTCCGGCGATCAGGTTATCCCGCGTATTTCATCGAATGTGTCGCTCTTTCCGACTGAGCCAATGGGCAATCCATTGCAGGATTGGATTGATAGTTGCGCGCGGTTGAAATCGGTTTTGCCTGAAGATGCGCTGGTGCTGCCGGCGCATAATGAGCCGTTTTACGGGCTGCATGCGCGGCTTCAGGCCTTGATTGACGGGCATGAAAAATCACTGGCGCGGCTGTTGGATGTTTGCGACGAGCCGCGCAAAGCGATTGACGGCAAAGTGTTCTCGGTTTTGTTTAAACGGCGCATCGGGCGCGAAGTATTTTTCATGGCTTCGGGCGAAAGTCTGGCGCATATGATGTGTTTGGTGCATCGCGGCGATTTGGGCATGAAATTTGATGAAAACGGCATATGTTACTTTCAACAGACGGCTTAATAGGCCGCAAACGCTTTACAGGAGAGGGTGATGGCGCAGAGTGAACAAAAAGACACGCAAGTTGACATTGCTGAGGATATTCGCGCTCTCAGTTTTGAAGAGGCGCTGAGCCAGTTGGAGACCATTGTCGACCGGCTGGAAACAGGTGATGTTGCGCTGGAAGAGTCGATAGAGATTTATCAGCGCGGTGCGCAATTGCGCGCCTATTGCGATGAAAAACTGAAAAACGCACAAGCGCGTATCGAAAAAATCACCGGCGATGGCAGCGGCACCGCGCCATTAGATGACGCATAATCTGATGTCGGCTTTTGAAACCGCACGCCAGCATGCCGTTACGCAAGTAACGAAAATGATGGATGCGGTTTTGGCCATGCCGGATGGCCCTGAAAATCGTTTGGTCGAGGCCATGCGTTACGCGGCTTTGGATGGCGGCAAGGGGTTTCGCCCGTTTTTATGCATTGCCACGGCGGCACTGTTTGATTGTCCGAAAGAACAAGCCGTACGCGTCGCGATGGCGGTAGAATGTGTGCACTGCTATTCGCTTATTCATGATGATTTACCCGCTATGGATGATGACGATATGCGGCGCGGGCGGCCCAGCTTGCATAAAGCCTTTGATGAAGCGACCGCCATATTGGCCGGTGACGCTCTGCTGACTTTGGCGTTTGAGGTTTTGGCCGATAAACAAACGCATATGGATGGCGATATTCGTGCGCGTCTGGTGTCCATATTGGCGCGCGCCGCCGGTATGCAGGGCATGGTTGGTGGGCAAATGATGGATTTGCGTTCGCCCGATTTAAATCTCGATGCGGGCGGTTTGACGCGTTTGCAGAAAATGAAAACCGGCGCGCTGATAAGCTGTGCAGTGGAAGCGGGTGCCGTTTTGGGCGGTGCTGATGACGCGCAACGTCATGCGCTGGTTAATTATGCGCATGATATCGGATTGGCCTTTCAAATTGCTGATGATGTGCTTGACGTTGAAGGCAGCGAACACGAAATCGGCAAGTCAGTCGGCAAAGATGCTGCCAGCGGTAAAGTTACGTTCGCTTCGCTTTTGGGGGTTGAGCGGGCGCGGGCGCAGGCAGGGTCGTTGATTGATCAAGCGGTCAATCATCTTGATGTTTTTGGCCGCGAAGCCGATGCCCTGCGGCAAGCTGCCAAATTTGTGATTCAACGCCAGACCTGATAAAAGGCACGCAGTAAAAGGTAGATTATGAAAACACCGCTCCTAGACCGCGTTCATCGCCCCGCCGATTTACGGCAATTTGACAAGTCTGATCTCAAGCAGCTTGCTGATGAATTGCGTGCGGAAATGATTTCGGCGGTTTCTGAAACCGGCGGTCATCTGGGCGCCGGTCTTGGTGTGGTCGAGTTGAGCGTTGCCCTGCATTATGTTTTTGATACGCCCGATGACCGCTTGATTTGGGATGTCGGCCATCAGGCTTATCCGCATAAGATTTTGACCGGACGACGCGACCGTATGCGCAGTTTGCGCCAAGGGGGAGGATTGTCCGGCTTTACCAAACGCGCCGAAAGCGAATATGACCCGTTTGGTGCCGGTCACTCTTCAACCTCTATCTCAGCCGGTCTCGGCATGGCGGCGGCACGCGACCTCGCCGGTAAAGACAATAATGTCATTGCGGTTATCGGCGATGGCGCGATGAGTGCGGGCATGGCCTATGAGGCGATGAATAATGCCGGTGCAATGGATAGCCGCATGGTGGTTCTTCTCAATGATAATGATATGTCCATCGCCCCGCCTGTTGGCGCGATGAGCGCTTATTTGGCGCGTATTTTGTCCGGCACGACCTATCGCTCTTTCCGCCGTTTGCTGAAAGATGTGGCGCAGCATTTGCCCGATAGTCTACATGATAAAGCGCGCCAAATCGAAGAATATACCCGCGCTTTCATGACCGGTGGCACGCTGTTTGAAGAAATGGGTTTTTATTATGTCGGGCCGATTGACGGGCATAATTTAGAGCATTTATTGCCGGTGCTGGAAAACGTCAAAAAGATGAAAAACGGGCCGGTGCTTATTCATGTCGTGACCAAAAAAGGCCACGGCTATGAGCCGGCTGAAAAATCGGCTGATAAATATCACGGCGTGTCGAAATTTAATGTCGTCACCGGCGAGCAACAAAAATCGCAGCCGAGTGCGCCGAGCTATACCGGTGTATTTGCCGAAGTCTTGATGGATGAAGCGGCGCGCGATGACAAAGTCGTTGCCATAACCGCCGCTATGCCGTCGGGCACGGGTTTGGATAAATTCGCTGCTGCTTATCCTGACCGCACATTTGATGTCGGCATTGCAGAGCAGCATGCGGTGACTTTCGCCGCCGGTCTCGCCACTGAAGGCTATAAGCCTTTCGCTGCGATTTATTCGACTTTCTTGCAGCGTGCGTATGACCAAGTGGTGCATGATGTCGCCATTCAAAACCTGCCTGTGCGCTTTGCCATTGACCGTGCCGGTCTGGTGGGGGCGGATGGCCCGACCCATGCGGGCGCGTTTGATAATGCTTATCTCGGCACGTTGCCGAATATGGTGATGATGGCAGCTGCTGATGAGGCCGAGTTAAAGCATATGGTCGCCACCCAAGTAGCGTTTGATACACATCCGACCGCTTTGCGCTATCCGCGTGGCGAGGGTGTTGGTGTTGATTTACCGGCGCATGGCGCGGTTTTGGAAATCGGCAAAGGGCGGGTGATACGCGAAGGCGGACGCATTTGTCTTTTGTCTTACGGCACGCGCTTGCAGCAAGCCGAATTGGCGGCTGACCGATTGGACGCGCAAGGCTATCGCACCAGTGTTGTGGATGCGCGCTTTATGAAGCCGCTTGATGAAACATTGATTGCGCAATTGGCGCGTGAGCATGAAATTCTCATCACTTTGGAAGAAGGCGCGATTGGCGGATTTGGCAGTCATGTTATGCATATGCTGGCCGAAAACGCTTTGCTGGATGGTCATTTGAAATTCCGTAGTCTTGTTTTACCGGATATTTATATCGACCATGACAAGCCTGAGGCGATGTATGATGCGGCAGGTTTGAATGCCGCCCAAATTATCGAAACCGCCAAAAAATTGATTGGCAGCGAGGCCGATAATGTGGTGTCTGCGCCGCTCAGCTCACCCAATGCGGGCGAATAGGGCGCGTTTTTTCGAATTAGTAACGAGTAATTTTCAAGTATTAAGTTTGTGCGTGGTGACACTTCCCCTTTCTCTTCCGGCAGCAAGACCCGTCTCGACCAATATTTGGTAACAAGCGGTGTTTTCGAGACGCGGGCGCAAGCCGCCGCTGCAATAAAAGCAGGCGGGGTCATGGTCAATGGCACGCCCGCCCGCAAAGCCTCACAAAGCATATTCGCGACAGATGAGGTGACGGCCAAACCGGCGCATGGCTATGTCTCGCGGGGCGGCTTGAAACTCGAAAAAGGGCTGGCGCATTTTGCTTATCCGATAGCAGATAAAATTGCCGTCGATATTGGCGCATCAACCGGCGGTTTTAGCGATGTGTTGCTGCAAAACGGCGCGCGCCATGTTTACGCCGTCGATGTCGGGCACGACCAATTGCACGAAAAATTGGTGGGCGATGCGCGGGTCAGCAATATGCAAGGCATGAATGCGCGGCATTTAACAGCTGATGTTTTTGCTACAAAGCCCGAAGTGTTGGTTTGTGATGCGAGTTTTATTTCGCTGAAGCTGGTGCTTGAGGCCGTGCTGCCATTGATGGCAGATGACGCTGTTTTGTTGGCGCTCATCAAGCCACAATTTGAGGTCGGCAAAGCCAATCTCGGTAAAAACGGTGTCGTTAGTGATGAAAATCTGCGCGCTGATATATGCACTCAGATAAGCGATTGGTTGTCAGCGCATCCGTCGGGCTGGCGGGTAGACGGTGTTGTTGAAAGCCCGATTACCGGCCCGCAAGGCAATGTCGAATATATCATCGGCGCAACTCGTAAAGCATGAGGCGCAAAAAACCCGCTACAGCTTTTCAGTGCAGCGGGTTTTAAATTTTCACCGGCGATTAGCCTTCGAGGGATGCATCCCACTGACCAAGCGCGGCCAAGCCGTTCATTTTGGCGCGATGCGCGAAAGCGGCTTGCGCGGCTTCAACATTAGCGGCTTCGCCACCCCATGCCTTCAGTGGCGCGGCTTGTAGCGCACGACCATATGAGAAGCTGAGCTTCCACGGCAGGCCGCCAATTTTATTCATCGCATCAAGATGCGCGGTCGCGTCAAAGTCTGACTGACCGCCGGACAGGAACACAATCCCCGGCACAGCTTCCGGCACGTTTTTCTTAAAGCAATCAATCGTCATTTCAGCGACTTGCTGTACGCTGGCTTGCGTTGCGTTTTGCGTGCCTGACACCACCATATTCGGTTTCAAAATCGTGCCTTCCAAATGCACATTTTGTTCAGCCAATTGGGCATACAAACCACTCAGCGCGGCGCTGGTCACTTCAAAACAACGCTCAACCGAATGGCCACCATCCATAATCACTTCCGGCTCAACAATCGGCACAATCTCGGCCTCTTGGCACAGGCCGGCATAGCGCGCCAGCGCATGTGTGTTGGCTGCCAGGCAAGCTGCCGACGGAATGCCGTCTGCAATGTTGATGACGGCGCGCCATTTGGCGAATTTCGCGCCAAGCGCGTGATATTCAGCCAAGCGGTCGCGCAGGCCGTCGAGACCTTCGGTGACCATTTCGCCCGCATGACCGGCCAAATCTTTGGCACCGGCATCAACTTTAATGCCCGGCAAAGAACCGGCATCGCTGATTAATTGTGTCAGTGGTGTGCCGTCAGCGGCCTTTTGA
Organism: Alphaproteobacteria bacterium; assembly: GCA_965657665.1. Lineage (GTDB taxonomy): Bacteria > Pseudomonadota > Alphaproteobacteria > RS24 > RS24 > UBA8337. Next base: position 9,810 of record CBFHPF010000025.1, read on the forward strand.
CGAATGGTTTCGTCAAACAAAATCACGCCGGAAATATTATCCTGCATGGCTTGTGTCGTGCGAAACAGCATTTCGCGATAATCGCGGCGATTGTCTTCCGTCGATTCAACATTAATGCTGTCAAAACGTTTTTTAATGGTGCCGGTGCTTTCATCGGCGGCCAAAATACCCTTGCCATCTGCCACCATGGCATTGGCAATGGCCTCAAGAGCCTGTTTGTTCATCATCACTCTCCTTTTCAACTCTAAGATGCGGCTTTTTCCAGCGCCGCAACGCCCGGAAGGGTCTTGCCTTCCAGCCATTCAAGAAATGCTCCACCGGCGGTGGAGACATAAGTAAAATCATCGCCCGCACCGGCATGGTTTAAGGCCGCCACTGTGTCGCCACCACCGGCAACTGAGGTCAGCTTGCCAGATGTGGTGAGGTTGGCGGCATGCTGGGCGGCTTTATTGGTCGCCGTGTCAAACGGTTCGATTTCAAATGCGCCCAATGGGCCGTTCCAAATCACTGTCGTTGCGCCATCAAAAGCGGCACAAATATCATCCGTTGCTTGCGGTCCGGCATCCAAAATCATTTGGTCGTCGGGCACGGCGTCACTGGCCACTATTTCGGGTGTTTGACCGGCCGCAAATTCAGGCGCAATGGCGGCATCGGCGGGCAGTAAAATGCGGCAGCCTTGTTTATCGGCTTCGGCCATAATGGCGCGAGCCGTATCCAACATGGTGTCTTCGCATAGTGACTTGCCAATGGCGTGGCCTTGCGCGGCCAAAAATGTGTTGGCCATACCGCCGCCAATAACCAGCGTATCAACTTTGGCAGATAAATTACTCAGCAAGTCGAGTTTGGTAGATATTTTTGCGCCGCCGACAACAGCGACCAAAGGCCGTTGTGGATTGCCAAGCGCGGCATCCAAAGCTTCCAATTCAGCTTGCATGGCCAGCCCGCAATAGGTCGGCAAATGCGCGGTAATGCCATGCGTCGAAGCATGTGCGCGGTGCGCCGCTGAAAACGCGTCGTTCACATAAGCTGCCGCCGGGGCCGCCAAAGCGGCCGAAAATTCTGCATCATCGGTTTCTTCACCGGCATGAAAGCGGGTGTTCTCCAACACGCAAACACCGCCTTCCGGCAGGGCGTTAAGCGCTTCTTGCGCCGCGTCACCAATGCAATCTGTGGCAAAGCTAACCGACTGGCCGAGCAAACCTGCCAGAGCGTCGGCTACCGGCGCGAGGCTCATCTCAGCAACAATTTGGCCTTTCGGGCGCCCGAAATGAGACAAAATACCGATACGAAAGCCTTTGGCTGACAGTGCCTTCAGGCTTGGCAATAAACGCTCCAAGCGCGTTGCATCGCGTACCGCGCCACTATCATCAAGCGGCACGTTTAAATCAGCGCGTATCAGTATGATGGCTCCGGCCGCTTGCTCAGCGGCCAGATTATCCAACGTCTTAAAAGCCGACATATTAGCCCAGCTTGCCCATGGCGACAGCCGTATCGCTCATCCGATTGGCAAAGCCCCACTCATTGTCATACCAGCTCAGCACGCGCACCAGCTTACCATCGACAATCTGTGTTTGCGTCAAATCGAAAGTTGAGCTGTGCGGGTTATGGTTGAAATCGATAGAAACCAGCGGCTGATCACAAATGCCAAGCACACCTTTCAGCGGGCCTTTGGCAGCTTTGGTGATGGCGGCGTTAATTTCTTCAACTGTGGTTTTCTTCTTGGCTTCGAATACCAAGTCAATCATCGACACATTCGGTGTCGGCACGCGAATGGCTGTGCCGTCCAGCTTGCCAACCAATTCCGGCAATACCAGACCGACGGCTTTCGCGGCACCGGTTGATGTCGGTATCATTGACAAAGAAGCAGCGCGCGCGCGGCGCAGGTCAGAGTGCAGCGTATCGACTGTTTGCTGGTCGCCGGTAAAGGCGTGGACAGTTGTCATATAACCGCGTGCAATACCGCACGTCTTGTCCAGCACTTGCGCGACAGGTGCGAGGCAATTGGTTGTGCAAGAAGCGTTAGAGACAATCTTGTGGCTCTTTCTCAGTTTTTTGTGGTTCACACCATAAACAACTGTCAGGTCGGCGCCTGAAGCGGGCGCTGAGACCAAAACGCGTTTCGCGCCAGCTTGCAAATGCTTGCCGGCATCTTCTTTCGAAGTAAACAGACCCGTGCATTCCAGCGCAATATCTACACCCATTTTTTCCCACGGCAAATTGGCCGGGTCGCGCTCAGCAATCACTTTGATTGATTTACCGCCGACATTAATGCCGGTTTTGGTAGCTTTCACAGCAACCGGAAGGCGACCATGCACTGAATCATATTGCAGCATATGGGCATTGGCTTCGACACTGCCCAAATCATTAATAGCCACAACGTTAATGTCTTTACGACCGCTTTCAATAATGCCACGCAGTACCAGTCGCCCAATGCGACCGAAACCGTTAATTGCTACATTCACTGCCATGTTATTCGTCCTTTCGTAACTTATCAGGCCAGCGCTTTGCGCGCTGCTTCGGCGATGGCTTCTGCCGTTATACCGAAATGTTGGTAGAGCTGTCCGGCCGGTGCGCTGGCACCGAAACCGTCCATACCGATGAAAATATCTTGCGGCCGCAAATAGCGATCCCAGCTTTGTTGCACAGCCGCTTCAACCCCAATGCGCAAGGCAGTGTCGCCCAACACATCGTCTTGAACGCTGGCTGATTGTTGGGCAAATAATTCCATGCACGGCACAGAAACAACACGCGCGCCAATGCCTTCAGCTTCAAGCGCGGCGCGGGCATCCATCGCGATAGAAACCTCAGAGCCGGATGCCATAATGGTCACTTGCGGGTCTTTGCCGCCGGTTGCCAATTCATAAGCGCCTTGTGTGCACAAATTGCGCTCTTCATAGCTGCGTTGCGCAGGCAAACCTTGACGCGTCAAGGCCAGCACACTTGGCGCATTGTCGATTTTTAATGCCAATTGCCAGCATTCCAGCGTCTCAATCGCATCTGCCGGACGGAACACATATGTGTTCGGCATGGCGCGCAAAGCTGCCAAATGCTCAACCGGTTGGTGGGTTGGACCGTCTTCGCCCAGACCGATAGAGTCATGGGTCAGCACATGAATGGTGCGTTGCTTCATCAAGGCCGACAAGCGAATGGCCGGACGCGAGTAATCAGAGAACACCAAGAAAGTGCCTGAATACGGAATAAAGCCACCATGTAGCGTCATGCCGTTCATGGCCGCAGCCATGCCGTGCTCGCGAATACCCCAATGGATAAACTGACCGGCGAAATTATCGGCAGATACCGGCGCTTGCTCCGGCGTTTTGGTGTTGTTGGAGCCGGTCAAATCAGCCGAGCCGCCAATCATTTCCGGCACATGCGGCACAATTGCTTTCAGCGTTTCTTCCGAAGATTTGCGTGTCGCCCAGCCCGGCTTTTCTTCTGCCAACTGCTTTTTAAACGCATCGACGGCATCATCGAGACCGCTCGGTAGCTCGCCCGAAACAACGCGCTCAAAGCGCACTTTGGTTTCAGCCGAAGCGGCGGCGAGGCGTTCTTCCCACGCTTTGCGGGTCGAGGCATGTGCGCGACCGGCCATGCGCCAGCTATCGAGAATATCTGACGGGATTTCAAACGGCGCATGCGACCAGCCCAATTCGGTGCGGGTCAGGCCAATTTCATCATCGCCCAAAGGCGCGCCATGCACACCGCTGGTGCCGGCTTTGTTTGGCGAGCCATAACCAATGGTTGTTTTACACGCAATCAAGCTTGGCTTGTCGCTATTGCGGGCGGCTTCAATGGCTTTGGCGATAGCGTCTGTATCATGACCGTCAATGCGCACGGCGTCCCATCCAGCGGCTTCAAAGCGCATCAGCGCATCGCCAGATTCTGCCAAGCTCAGCGGCCCATCGATTGAAATGTCATTGTCATCATACAAAACAATCAGTTTCGACAATTGCAAATGACCGGCAATGGAGATGGCTTCATGGCTGATGCCTTCCATCAAATCACCGTCTGAGGCCAGCACATAAGTAAAGTGGTCAACCAGTTCATCGCTGAAGCGGGCATTCATCATGCGCTCTGCCAGTGCCATACCGACGGCGGTAGAAATACCCTGACCCAGCGGGCCGGTGGTTGTTTCAATGCCGCTGGCATGACCAAACTCAGGGTGCCCCGCCGTGCGCGCGCCCAACTGACGGAAGTTTTTAATCTCTTCCAATGTCATATCAGCAAAACCGATAAGGTAATGCAGCGCATATTGCAGCATCGAACCGTGACCTGCCGACAGCACAAAGCGGTCGCGGTCAGGCCAGTTTGGGTCTAGCGGGTCAATTTTTAGAAATTGTGTGTATAAAACAGTCGCAATATCTGCCGCGCCCATTGGCAGTCCGGGGTGTCCCGAATTGGCCGCTTGAACGGCATCCATGGAAAGTGCGCGAATGGCGTTTGCCATATCATTAAGGGGCAGAGAAGCAGTGTTTTTTGAAGATTGGCTGTCTTGTGCGTCAGACATGTAAATCCCTCATACCTGTCGGGTCGAAATAGACCGCGAAATGGCCTTTTCACAATTGGGCGCACAATGCCCCCGAGGCCGTTTAGAGTCAATGCCAGATTCGGTTACAAGAGTCTCGTTATTGACGGTTTATGTTGACCACTTTCAACCGCTTTCACTATGTTAGATGAAAGAGGACATGATGCAGAAAATACGCCCCGCTTTGGAACGGCTCAATGCCGCGCTCGATAAACTTGAAAAGCACCAGAAAAAGCTGGCCGCCAATGGTGGTGATATGGTCGGCAAACAAGCCGAGCTTGACGCTTTATCTGTGCAATGTGCGCATTTGCGCGCCGAGGTGTCCGGCTTGAAAAAGAAAAAGGCCGAATTGGAGGCCAATCAAAAACGCGCCAGCCAACAAATGGAGAAAGCCATGCGGCAAATCGATGATGTTTTGGGGGAGGCGTAAATGAGCGAGATGACAATTTCCATCAATTCGCGCCCGTTTCAGGTGATGTGCCGCGATGGTGAAGAAGCGCAAGTGACGCAACTGGCTGAAGATTTGGCGGCGCGGGTTGCGACAATCAAAAAATATAATGAGAAAGCGGGCGACAGCCATTTGCTTGTGTTGGCCGGTTTGACCATGTGTAGCGAGTTGCGCGATATGAAGCGCGATATTGAAGCCATTCGCCTCGATGTGGCTAAAGCCGGTTCGGCGCGTGAAAGCTTGGGCGAAAAAATGGATGATATGGAAGATGCGCTCAGCGCGGCTTTGGTTCTGGCAGCAGAAAAAGTTGAGGCTATGTTGCCACCGCACGAAGAAAACGCATAACGAAAGCGCGTCACGCTCATTCTTTACGCTCATTCTTTAATCTAACGTCTCATCGTAAAATGCGATATAGGTGAGGGCGGAACTGCCCGATGCGACAAGTGCTTTTAACGCTCGGGGCCTTACGATCCTTTAGGGAGCTGTCCCTGCGCCGGGCTGTGGCCTGATGCACACGGTGCCCACCTACTTATGTAGGTCTCCGAGGATTCCGCAACTGACGGTCGTGGCGGTTCCAACCTTCGCCGTTTTCATCATCAGCGTTTGGGACGCTTCATGCCAAACAAGTCAGAAGAAAAACAGCTTTTAAGAGACCGATTGCTGGCGGCGCGTAAGACCCATCATGCAACTTATGGCGCAACTGCCGCGCGCCAATTGGCAGCTCATGCACCGGCTATTGCTCTAGCTATTGAAGAGGTGGCGCTTCACGGCGATATCGGCACGGGCGCGATTATTGCCGCCTATTTGCCGATTGGCAGTGAGATTGACATTAAGCCGCTAACCGCCGCACTGGCCGCTCAAGGCCATGATATAGCCTTGCCGGTTTGTTTGGCGAAATCAGAGCCGGTGATTTTTCGCCGCTATCAAGAAGGCGATAAGCTGGCGCCCGATGCGCTGAACATATTGGCCCCGACGCAAGACGCCGAGACGCTGGTGCCGCATATTGTTTTGCTGCCCTTATTGGGCTTTGACCGCGCTGGCATGCGGCTGGGGCGCGGCGGTGGATATTATGACCGCACATTGGCGGCATTGCGCGCACATGGCGAAAGCCGTGCTTTCGGCATTGCCTATGACATGCAAATGGTTGACAAATGCCCTACTGGGCCGCATGACCAAGCGGTTGACGCGGTAATCACCGAACGGGCGATTTACCGTTTTGAACGGGATTAGATATGCGGATTTTGTTTTTAGGCGATATTGTAGGGCGCGCAGCGCGTGAGGCGGTGGCGCGGCAAGTGCCGGTATGGCGCACACAATATGACCTCGATTTTGTGATTGTGAACGGCGAAAACGCCGCCGGTGGTTTCGGCATTACGCCGGATATTGCCGAGACGCTGTTTGAGGCCGGTGTTGATGTTATTTCCACCGGCAATCATATTTGGGACGAGCAAAGCATCAGTAATTATATTGCCGATGAAGCGCGCTTATTGCGGCCGGTCAATTTTCCCGATGGTACGCCGGGGCGCGGGGTCGGCCTTTATGAGGTCGCTGATAAGCGGGTTTTGGTGGTCAATGTGATGGGCCAGCTATTTATGGAAAGCTTGGACGAGCCGTTTGCTGCGATTGAGCGCGAATTGGGCGCGTGCCCGTTGGGCGAAGTGGCGGATGCCATTATTGTTGATGTGCATGCCGAGGCAACCTCGGAAAAAATGGCGATGGGGCATTTTTGCGATGGCCGCGCGAGCCTTGTTGTTGGCACGCATACCCATGTGCCGACAGCGGATGCGCAAATTTTGCCGAACGGCACGGCCTATCAAACCGATGCCGGTATGTGCGGCGATTATGATAGCGTTATCGGTATGGAGAAAGATGAGCCGGTCAATCGGTTCGTCACCAAATTGCGCGGCGGACGGTTTAGCGCGGCACAGGGCACGGCGACGGTCTGCGGTGTGATGGTGGAAACCGATGATGCAACGGGATTGGCAAAGGCCATTCATCCTATGCGCGCAGGCGGTAGGCTTTTCTCAGCCGCGCCGACGCTTTAATCTGAAACCTGATTCGACCAAACCTATTGAGGTGGAGCAAATAAATGGCAGGCCATTCCAAGTTTAAAAATATTCAGCATCGCAAAGGCGCACAGGATAAAAAGCGTGCCAAGATTTTTGCCCGACTGACCAAAGAGATTATGGTGGCGGCGAAAATGGGCATGCCGGACCCGGATGCCAATCCGCGCTTGCGTACAGCTGTTTTGGCAGCGCGCGCACAAAACATGCCGAAAGATAATATTGAACGCGCCATTAAAAAGAGTGCCGATGACGGCGACACGAATTATGACGAAGTGCGTTATGAGGGTTTCGGGCCTGCCGGTATCGGCATTATTGTTGAAACCTTGACCGATAATCGCAATCGCACGGCGGCTGAAGTGCGCTCAACTTTTTCCAAAAATGGCGGCAATTTAGGCGAGACAGGTTCTGTGTCGTTCATGTTTGACCGCGTTGGCGCGATTGAATTTGCCGCCGATGTTGCAGATGCTGAAGCGGTGTTTGAGGCAGCGATTGAAGCCGGGGCTGAAGATGTCGACAGTTCTGATGCAGGCCATGAGATTATTTGTCCGGCCGATGATTTGCACACGGTTTTGAC